>JBKJQD010000245.1:0-6933 GCA_046594125.1 Aestuariivirga sp. | reverse complement strand
CACCAAGAACTTTCTTTCCCGTCCCGACTGGGCGGATGGCGCGGAAGTCGTATGCGTTGCCGTGCTTGGCCTGATTGTCGTCCTGTTGACGGCCCTGGTAACGCCGTGGGTTGCCCTCGTGACCGGCTCGGTGGTTGCCGCCAGCGCGCTCATGGCGTCGTGGATACTGTTCCGCAACTACGGGCTGCTGCTTGACGCAACATTTCCGGTGGCCACGGCATTCCCAACCCAGTTTGCCGTTTTGGGTCTGCGGTTTCTCACGACCGACAGGGACAAGCGGCACATTCGACGGGCTTTCGGACAATATGTCTCGCCGGGCGTACTGGCCCGTGTCGAAAGCCAGCCGGAAGCCCTGCGCCTCGGCGGCGAGGATCGCGAAATCACCATGATGTTCATGGACGTCCGCGGTTTCACTTCGATCAGCGAACGGATGGCTCCAACCAGCCTTGTCGGCTTCCTCAACCGGCTGCTGGGCGGTCTCAGCGGTCCGGTGATTGCAGGCGAGGGGACACTCGACAAATTCATCGGCGATTCAATCATGGCGTTCTGGAACGCCCCGGTCGACGTCGCGGATCATCCGCTGAAGGCGGCCCGTTGCGCCCTTCGAATGCGGCAAGTCTTGCGTGAGATGAATGGCCAGGATGCCTTCGGACTCGGATACCCTGTTGCAATTGGCATCGGCATAAACACCGGTATCGCCTGCGTCGGAAACATGGGATCGGAAAATCGCTTCAACTATTCGGCGGTCGGTGACGCGGTCAACGTCACCGCACGTATCGAGTCGGCATGCAAGGATATCGGATTCGACATACTGGTTTCAGAGGCAACAGCCGCGCGTTTGCCCGGGTTCGCACTGCTCGATGCCGGCTTTCACTCGTTGAAGGGCAAGAGCGAGGATATGCATCTGTTTCTTCTGGCCGGCGACGAGCAAATGGGGGCCACGGCCGATTTCCAGGTTTTTCTCAAGTCTCATGACGCGGCCATGTCAGCCAGCCGCTTCAAGCCACAGACCGGCGCTGTTGAACTTCTGGCTACGGCCGCCGAAGCGGCGCGCGCCGCGGTACCCGGGCTGGACGATTTCTATGCAAGGCTAGGACAAAAACTTGGCGTCATGATGAGCGCGCCGGCTGCTGAAGCAAACTGACCTGGTGCAATCAGCGCAATGATCGGCGGCGGCGCCTTTTTAAGGCAAGCATGCCCAATCCTGTTATCAGCAGCGGCAATGCACCGGGAAGCGGCACTGGCGTCACATTGTTTTGAGCCGAAAACGCAATTTCGCCAATCCCGCAACCGCGGTAGGACGACTCACTTGTTGGTGGACCCAGGCAATTTTCCATCGTCAACCTGAAATAACGCAGCTCAGTTGCGGCAATCGAGAATATTTGGGCCGAATATGACCCGACAGTGTCCTTGCCGGCGTAAGCTTCATCGATGGGGATGATGGTGCTCAACAAGACGAATGTTATGCCATCCAGGGAGCCAAGAAGGTCGGTCTTTCCGATGCCAGCAAATTCCTCGTTCCACAGCACTATCGCGCCGATGGTCTGCGGATTTCCCAAATCATAGGTGACCGATATACCAGAATTGTCGCCAGCCTTGCTGAACCATTCCTGCCCATCCGACTTGCTGTTGTGGGTTGGATTGGACACAATATAGGCAGCGAAATCCGTCACCCCGCTGACGTAGCCGTTGGACAGTCCGGACTGGTCCAGCGTGTTTGTTATCGAGTAATCGTTGCCGACCTCCGAAATGAACGTCGATGTCGCAATAGCGGACTGGGCTGCCACAATCGTCGTAGCAGATGCATCGCTGGTCGTTATGGCGCCGAACAGGCTTGCCAATACTACCGCCGAACAAAATCCCTTATGCCAGGTTGATCCGATCATGGCTGACCCCGTGCGTTGCGGACATCCCTATACCACTTCCATTCAATTTGGTCCATTCGGATTTCCGCCACCTGAATTTCCACCTCCGCCTGATGAATCCTGGCTCTCACCGGGTTCCCTGGCGTTCGTTTCGATCAGTCCAAAGCACTTGTGGCCACCCACGCGGAAAGGCTTGATGAGTTTCTTGCTCCCGGTCGAGAAGGGGAATGAAAGTTCGTTTGGCACCCCGGGGACCGCGCTCTTGTTTTCATTCGCCTGGCCGCCTGCCTTCACGCCGGTGGAATTCGCGATCAGTATCGCGCATCTCTTGGTGAGGTTTTTGCAGCCGCCGTTGTTGCCGCAAAACCGCACTTCTCCCTGCAACAGAAGTACAGCCGCGATCTGCGCTCCCACATAGACGTCGAACGCCGTTCCTCTGACGCCCAGCGTTCCAACCGGCGTCGTGATCTTGTAGGCGGAGGATTTCGAACCACCACTGATCCAGCGGAAAGTTCCCTTGGTGGCGTTCACTGTCAAATTCTTGATGGAATTTGAATCGTCGAAAACGAACCTGTCAATGACAACGGACGAATTTGGTCCAATGGCGAGTTTGGTGCCATCACGAAACACGAACTGCCCAACGCCTGCCTTGGACGACACAATGTGCTCGTCGCGGTAAATTGGTGACCCTACATCAAGTGCGCCTCCGGTACCTTTGACGGCAGGGATAACCGCCACTGCCTTGCCGACTTCTTCACCGGCAAAAGCACTTGCGGCAGTCAGGCATGACAACACCATTGCAAGGCCAAACGGCCGAACAACACCGAACAATTCAATCATCCAACCTCGGAGCATAAAAAAACATAAGTCGGCGGGCCACGGGAGTCAATCGATGTTGATGCTAATTAATTGAGCTCATTCCGTGTATTTTACCAACAATCTCATGATTTTGACGCAAGCCATGTCTTCGGCCGCCAGCGGCTTGCAGGAATTTTCAGACCCGGCCGCACGCTTGGGCGATACAATCCTGCAGAAATGCACCATGAGTGTTTCACGTTCTCCGCTTCCCCCCAAAGCCACTTCAACAGCAACAAGTGAATGCCTGATGAGACTTCTAATCGTGTCCCTTGGCGTGGTGTAACTGAGTGCCGCCAGTGACTTTGACCTGGTGATTCTGGCTGGCGGCCATCTTGACTTCAGCTCGCTGGCGGACCGTGGAGCACAATCTGAAGTTGCTCTTGACCCGGCTGGCGAGAAAGTTACCCCGGGTCAGGGACCTTGGCCCTCGCGGAGTGCCCCGTGATGGCGGCTCGTTGTTTTGCGGCGATACCCTGATCTCCGTATGCCCCTGGTGGTATGAGCCGGAAACCCGCACTCAGGCCGGCGAACAAATGGCCACCGATCGGACCAAACGGCGCGGACCATGGATATCGATCCATCACGCCCCGCCGGATAGTTCACCCATTAGCTGGACCGGCTTGAGGTCGCTTGACAACAGTGCACCTCTCGGTTGAATTTCCGAACATCAACCCGACTTCGTTTTTTCTGGCCACGTTCATCAGTCGCCGGTTGTCGAAGGCGGCTCTTGGGCGGACAGGATCGGTCAAACCAGAGTGTTCAACGCCAGGCATCAATTCGGCGCACCACCAGCTTATACGAAAGGCCCCATGAATTGACTGTTGCCCATTCACGGGCTGTGATGGTGGTGACGGCTGTTCTGTCGTTTGCGAAGAGGAGCCACGCTTCACAGGCTTTGCCGGCGATGTCGCCATAACTGTCGAAGACGGTGTTTGCGAGCTTGGTCTTGCGCAGATACTCCCGGATGTACTCGGCGCTGTTGCGTTCGGGCGCATAGCGCGGCAGCCACAGAAGAGTGATGTTAGAGGGCACGCGGAGGCTTTGGCTCTCGTGGTAGCCTGCTCCATCGAGAAGAACGGCGCCATGAGCTTGCGGGTCAACGGCCTTGCTGATGGCATCGAGATGCAGGTTCATCATGGCGGTATCGGCTTCGGGCACGACGATGGCAGCGCTCAGCCCCCGGCCAGGACAGGCGGCTCCGAATAGATAGACCCAATTGTAGCGCTGGTGGCGCGGCGCCAGCGGCCTGGTTCCGCGCCTGGCCCAAATCCGCGTCAGGGTGCCTTCGTATTTCGATCCAATCAAAAATTCTTTTTAGCTATACTCATACCACTTCCACATCAGATTGACTTGACGATGTAGGGGACGGACGTGATGGATTGGACGGTTTGGGGATTACGTTCGATATACAGGATGGCCTGCTTGAGCTTGCCGCGCACGGCGTCGATGGATTTGAGAGCGTAGTTTCTGAAGATTTTCTCGCGGATTTCATCCCAGAGAGTTTCCTTCGGGTTGAGCTCCGGCGCATAGAGCCTGCCCTGGCGAAGGCCGGGGGTGGCAGGAATAGCAGCGCGATGTTTTTGGGAACCGCGAGATCACCGCAGCGATGGTTGGGGGCACCGTCGAGAAACAGGAGAATGTCCTGCCTGGCAAACTTTCGCGAGAGCACGTCGAGGAATGCCTCGAAGCACGCCGTATTTGAAGCTGGCATGATCAGGTAGCCGCATGTTCCGTCCTTCGGAGCGACTGCACCATACAAATAGATGTATTCACGGATGAGCTGGGAGGCGACCTCGGGCCTGATGCCGGTTGGCGCCCAGCACGGCCGCGGCCGGTTGATGCGGCCGAAGCGGGCTTCATCGGCGAACATGACCCGCAAACGACGGCCGCGCCTGGCCGCCGTTCGTCTGGCTCTCCTCACAGCATTTGGAAAACGTTTTTCAAAAGCGTTTTGAGCCGCGAGGTCGCGTTTGGGATGAAACGGACGCGGCATAAGCTTGCGCCAGCCATGGCGGGCCAGAACATTATAGATCGTACTGTTGCTGGTTTCGTGCCCGATGGCCGTTTCGCAGGATGCCTTGAGATCGTGGATGTTCAACATCTCGCCGGCGCCTGCGGCTTTGGCAAACCGATCGAGCAGGCCCTTTTCCCCGGCCAAAGTCATGTTCTCGCGCTGGCGTCCACCGCTCGGCCTGGATTTGAGCGCCTTGAGCCCGCCGTGGTCATAGGCCATATGCGCCCCCGGTTCACCGTGCTCAGCGACACGCCCATCGCCGCGGCAATCGCAGGCTGCGTCATCCCGCCTTCGCGCAGCAACACCATCTGGATGCGCTGGCGCTGCTCGGGAGGGGGTTTCCAGCACAGCGCCGTTTTCAACCGCCGCACCTGGCCTTTGCTGCATTTGACCATCGGCTCTCTCCGAATCAGGTGGTCCCAGTGAATCACACCTCGCAGCGAAAGAAAAACCACATCCCATGCCCGGCGCCCACCACCGCAACAGTTTCGATTCAATCAGCTATGGAAGTGGTATGAGAGTCGAACGGGCGGTAAAACCGCCCGACATCAAACAAGAGGTTTGCACTGGCAACTATCCAAGACGTCGCCAAAGCAGCGGGCGTATCCACGGCGACCGTGTCGCATGTCATCAACAAGTCGAGATACGTCAAACCCGAAACGAGCGCTCGCGTGTTGGCGGCGATCGAGAAGCTGCGCTATCGGCTGGACGGTATCGCCCGCAGCCTCCGGCGCAGCCGCACCGGCACTATCGGCCTGATGATCTCCGACATATCCAATCCGTATTTTTCTGAGCTGGTGCGCGGAGTCGAAGATGCCGTCTATGGCGCCGAGAAGGGATACAACCTGGTCCTCTGCAACACCGACGAAGACCCGTCCAAGGAACGGCTCTACCTGAATGTCATGCTGGAAAAGCGCATCGACGGGTTGATCATGGCGCCGGTCGGCGGCAACCGCGGTGTTCTCGCCGGGCTCATCGATGACGGTTTTCCGGTCGTTTTCGTCGACCGCGACCTTCCCGAACTTCTCGCCGATGCGGTGACCATCGACAACAGGCAGTCGGCGATCGGACTGATCAATCATCTCACCAGCCTGGGCCATCGCCGGATCGCGGTCATGTATGCGGATCTGACGGCTGATTCAATCGAGGAACGGCTGAACGGTTACCGCAACGCCTTGGCCGAGGCGGGATTGCCGGCTGACCCGGAACTTTACTTTCATTCCGGATCAAGCATCGAGGAAGCGCGGCAGGCGGGGTTGTCGTTTCTGAGTGCCGACAAGAATGTCAGCGCGGTTTTCTGCACCAACAACTTCATGACGCTGGGCTTTTTGCAGGCCATGCACGAATGCGGAGTCGAATGCCCGGAGGACCTCGCGGTCGTAGCATTCGACGATTTTCCCTGGGCCTCTTCTTTCCGTCCGCAACTGACGGTCGTGGCGCAGCCGGCGGCCGAGATCGGCCGCGAGGCGGTTCAACTCATGCTGTCGCGGCTCGCAGCCGAAGCCCCGCGCGAGCCTGTGCGACGTGTGTTGAGGGGCGAACTCATCATTCGCGAATCCTGCGGAGCGAGGCTCGAGCAGCTTGTCCTTGAGACGCTAATAAGGCGGGGAGGGGTTCATTCACCGCCGCGCATTCTGGCGGACGTCCGTTCCCAATCTTGAATACGCCGGCCCCCCGGAAAAGGGCCGGCATCGATCTTCTTTACTTTCCGAAATTGCCCCAATTGCGCTTGTCGTCGACGTTTTCCTTGGCGATCATGTAAGGTTTTGTCTGGGCCGGCTTGTTGTAGTCCCTGCCCTCGCAATAGACGATCACCTGCTCAAGAATGCCGCCGCCGCCCATGGCATAGGGGTCCTGCGCCACAGTCGCATCCTGGGTTCCCTCGCGGATGCGGTCGAGCGCCAGCGGCGTGCCGTCGAGTCCGATGACGACCACATGACCCGGTTCGCCCGGAGGAACCAGCTTGCCGATCTGGCGCAGCGCCGAGACGATGCCGCGAACCATTTCGTCATTGTGGCTGAACACGCCCTTGATGTCGGGGTTCTGGGCGAACGCATCGAGCACCATCTTGTAGGCGTTGTCGGCGGCCCATTCTGTGTTGAGCGACTGCACCTTCACATTGGCATGGGCCTTCGCCATCTGTTCGGTGAAACCCTTGTGGCGGGCTTGCGCCTGGGCCGAGCCGACCGAGCCCCG
>JBKJQD010000094.1:0-5244 GCA_046594125.1 Aestuariivirga sp. | reverse complement strand
CGGGCACTTTCCGGTCAGTTGCGCTGCCTGGTGTGCCAGAACCAGTCGATTGACGATTCGGATGCGACACTGGCGCGTGACCTTCGGCTGCTCATTCGCGAGCATCTGACCGGGGGTGAGTCCGATCAGCAGGTGATGGACTTCATCGTGGCGCGCTATGGCGACTATGTGCTGCTGAATCCGCGCCTCACTGGCGAGACGCTGCTTCTGTGGGGCACACCGTTCGCGGTTCTGCTGGTGGCCGGGATGGCGCTGATCCTGCGCCGCCGCAACACTTCAGACACGCCCGAGCGTCCCTTGAGTGCCGCCGAACAGGATGTCCTCAAAAAGGCCCTGGAATAGCCATCAACATTACCAAACTTTCATGGTGCTGCCATCTGATAGTAAGGCGTGCCACACTATATCTGTTCCATCGCATCAATGCCGATGGAGTTAGAAAAAATGTCATCCCTCAAGTCTCACGCCGCCCCGCGCCTGCTCAGCACGCTTGCCGCCGTGCTCATGACCGCCACCGCCTTCACGACGGTGGTGACCCTGCTGCCGGCCAATCCGGTCCATGCCGGAACCCAGGCGGCGATTGACCCGTCGCAGGGCTTTGCCGATCTCGTCGACCGGGTCATGCCCGCCGTCGTCAGCGTTGAAGTCAAGTTCACCAACACCGCTGCGGTGGGTGAAGATCCCAACAGCGATCAGCAGGGCCAGCCGCAGATTCCCGACGACAGCCCGTTCCGCGATTTCTTCAAGCAGTTCCCGCAGTTCCGCAATGGCCAGCCGATGCAGCCGCAGCAGCATGGCGGTGGCATGGCCCAAGGCTCGGGCTTCATCATCACCCCTGACGGTTATGCCGTCACCAACAATCACGTCGTGCAGAATGCCGACGAAGTATCGGTCAAGCTGAAGGACGGCACCGAGTTGAAGGCCGATGTCATCGGCACCGATCCCAAGACCGATCTGGCGCTGATCAAGATCAAGTCGGACAAGCCGCTGGCGACAGTCAAGTTCGCCGATGCCGAGCCGCGCGTTGGTGACTGGGTCATGGCGGTGGGCAATCCCTTTGGCTTGGGCGGCACTGTCACCACCGGCATCATCTCGGCGCGTGGCCGCGACATTGGCGCTGGGCCCTACGACGACTTCCTGCAGATCGATGCCTCGATCAACAAGGGCAATTCCGGTGGTCCGTCGTTCAATCTTGATGGTGAGGTGATCGGCGTCAATTCGGCGATTTACTCGCCGTCAGGCGGATCGGTCGGCATCGGTTTTGCCATCCCCGCGTCCACCGCCAAGGTGGTGATCGACAGCCTCAAGAAAAATGGATCGGTCACCCGTGGCTGGCTCGGCGTGCAGATCCAGCCGGTAACGGCGGACATCGCCGACAGTCTCGGCCTGAAGGACGCCACCGGCGCCATTGTCGCCGACGTGACCCAGGACTCGCCGGCTCTTGCGGCGGGCCTCAAGTCGGGTGATGTCATCCTCAAGGTCGATGGCAAGCCGATCGCCGATGCCCGCGAACTGGCCCGCGACGTCGCCCAGATAGCACCAGGCAAGGCCGTGCCGGTCACCATCGTCCGCGACGGCAAGACCATGGATGTCAGCGTCAAGATCGGCGTCATGCCGGGCGACCCCAAGATGGCGTCGGCGGCGGGCAACTCCGGAAGCAGTGCCATGGCGAGCCTCGGCCTCAAGCTGGCGCCTGCTCAGGACGGGGCCGGTGTGACGGTGGTTGAGGTTGGCCCCGGCAGGCCCGCGGCGGATCGCGGGATCAAGGCCGGCGATACCATTCTTGAAGTGGCGGGCCAGGAGGTTCATGGCCCCGCCGACATCAAGGATGCCCTCAAGTTGGCGGGCAAGAAGCGTGTGCTGATGCTGGTCCGCTCCGGCGATACCCAGCGCTTCATCGCCCTGCCAGCCAACCAGGGCTGATAGTGTACACCGGTACGCGCCAGACACCCCCCGCCCAAGTCACGCGTACCGTCTTGCACGGAGATTGCCCGCTCATCTGGTTCCTTGAGCCCGGCAATCTCCGTGCGCCCCTTTTCAGGAGGACGAGAACATGCAACCTATGGCGCTTGAAACTGTAAATCCTTCCAGCGTGCGACCCAGCCAGGAGCCCATGCGCATTCTTGTCATCGAAGACGACCGTGAGGCCGCCAACTGGCTGATCAAGGGATTGGCCGAAAGCGGCCATGTCGCCGACCATGCCGCCGATGGTGAGGCAGGCCTTCACCTCGCCGCCGAGGGTGTCCATGACGTGCTGATTGTCGACCGCATGTTGCCCAAGCGCGATGGCTTGTCGCTTATCCGCTCACTGCGCGACCAGGGTGTGCGCACCCCAGCGCTCATCCTTTCGGCATTGAGCGACGTCGATGAGCGCGTCAAGGGCCTGCGGGCCGGTGGTGACGACTATCTCGGCAAGCCCTATGCTTTTTCGGAACTTCTGGCCCGCGTCGAGAATCTCGGGCGCCGCCCGGCTGACAAGCCGCTGGAAACCAGGCTCAAGGCCGCCGATCTCGAAATCGACATCTTGACGCGAAACGTCACCCGCGCCGGAAAACCCATCCTGCTACAGCCGCGCGAATTCAAGCTGCTCGAGTATCTGGTGCGCAACGCCGGACATATCGTCACCCGCACCATGCTTCTGGAGAATGTCTGGGACTATCATTTCGACCCGCAGACCAATGTCATCGATGTGCATGTCTCACGGCTGCGCTCGAAGATCGACAAGGGCTTCGACGAACCGATACTGCAAACGGTGCGGGGCGCCGGATACATGATCCGTGCCACCTAGCTACAAGCTCCTTCGAACCTCGACCTTCCGCCTCGCGGCCCTCTATCTCTTGCTGTTCGCCCTTTCGGTGGGGGCACTGCTGGCCTATGTCTACTGGAACACCGCGCTGCTGCTTGAGCGGCAGACGGATGAGACCATCAGTGCCGAAGTCCAGGCGCTGGCCGATCAATACCGCTTTCGCGGCCTTCAGGGCATCATCGAAACCATCCAGCGCCGCAGCCAGGACGATACCGGGTCGATCTATCTTCTCGCCGACGATGCCGGAAAGCGCATCGCCGGAAACCTCGAGAGCCTGCCCGCCGCCGCCAGCGCTGAAACCAGCTGGATCGAATTTCCCCTGGTGGTGAAACGCAGCGAAGGCACTGAAGAACATGTGGCCCGCGCCTTTCACACCGATCTTGAAGGCGATTTCGATCTGATCGTCGGCCGCGATGTCGATGCCCTGCGGCAATTCGCGGGAATCATGCGCAGCACCATCCTCTATGCGCTAGCCATAGCACTGGTGCTGGGGCTTGGCGGCGGCTTGTTGATGAGCCGCAATTTCCTGCGCCGTGTCGATGCCATCACGGCGGCCAGCCACACCATCATGGAAGGCAACATGGCGGGCCGCATGCCGGTCTCGGGCTCGGGCGACGAACTGGACCGCCTGGCACTCGCCCTCAACCAGATGCTCGAACAGATCGAACGCCTGATGCTGGGCATGAAAGAAGTGTCGAGCAACGTCGCACACGACCTCAAGACGCCGCTCACCCGCATCAAGGCCATGGTCGAGTCAGCGCTCCGCAGTGGCACATCGCAGGAACATCGTGACGCGCTGGAAAAGACCGTTGAGGAATCCGACCGGCTGCTGCAAACCTTCAATGCCTTGCTGTCCATCGCCAGGGCGGAGTCTGGCCAATCGCGTAGCGGCCTTGCACCCGTCGATGCGGCGGGCATCGTGGCCGATGTGTTCGAACTCTACGAACCACTGGCCGAGGAGCACGGGGGTGTTCTGAAAATGGACGTAAGCCCAGGTCTCGCCGTCAAGGCCGACCGCCAGCTTCTGACCCAGGCAATCAGCAATCTCATCGACAATGCCTTGAAATATGGCGCCCGCGACGGCGAGGCACCGGAGATTACCCTGGCCGGCCATATCGAAGGCGACAAGGTGGTGATCGCCGTCGGCGACCATGGCGAAGGCATCCCGCCCGAGGAGCGCTCGCGCGTCACCGAGCGCTTCGTCAGACTGGACCAAAGCCGCAGCCGCCCCGGCAACGGTCTGGGCCTCAGCCTCGTGTCGGGTGTCATGAAATTGCACGAGGGCGCCCTGGTCCTCGACGACAACCATCCGGGCCTCCTCGCCAAGCTGGTGCTTCCGCTACAGCCAGCGGGCGGCTAGAACCGCCCCATGCCGGGGTTTGCCATGCCAAGTGTTTCTCGCCTTCCGCCGCCGCTTGACCAGCAGGCCGTGAACTTGTTCTGGGAGCAGGTTGCGCCCGAGACTTTCGAGCCCGGGGCAGGTGATCTGCTTGACGCCATTGCCGGGGCCTCGCCCTATCTGCGCCATGTGATTGAGCGCGATGTGGCATTTGCCGGGCGGGTCTTCCTGGAACAAGCTGCCACCTTGCTTGACGAGGTTATGGGCGATTTGAACGCTGCGGCAGTGGGCGCTGATCAGACTGCGGTGATGGCAGCACTTCGCCATGCCAAATCGCGCGCCGCACTGGTGATCGCCGTTGCCGACCTTAGCGGCCAATGGGCGCTTGACGGCGTCACTATGGCGCTGACGCGCTTTGCCGACGCCGCCCTGCAATGCGCCATCGACTGGCTGCTGCGCGATGCCGCCAGCGGCGGCAAGCTGACGCTCGCCGATCCGATCAATCCATCGGCCCAATGCGGCTATGTGGCGCTTGCCATGGGCAAGCACGGTGCCTTCGAACTGAACTACTCGAGCGACATCGATCTTATCATCCTGTTTGATCCGCGCACCGCGCCGCTGGCACCTGGCACCGAACCATCGACCTTCTTCGTGCGCTTCACCAGGCGGCTGGTGATGCTGCTGCAGGACGTTAACGAGGACGGTTACGCCTTCCGCGTCGACCTCCGGCTGAGGCCCGATCCGCGCGCCACCCAGGTGGCGATTTCTGTGGAAGCCGCCGCCATCTATTACGAGAACATGGGACAGAACTGGGAACGCGCCGCGATGATCAAGGCCAGGTCCGCTGGCGGCGACATCGCACTGGGCGAGGAGTTTCTCGACCGACTCAAGCCCTATGTGTGGCGCAAGTATCTCGACTTCGCGGCCATCGCCGACGTGCAATCGCTGAAGCGCCAGATCCATGCGGTGAAGGGCCATGGCACCATCGCGGTGCGCGGCCACAACCTCAAGCTCGGCCGCGGCGGCATTCGCGAGATCGAGTTCTTCGTGCAGACCCAGCAACTTGTGGCGGGTGGCCGAGACCCGGATTTAAGGACGCGCA
>JBKJQD010000135.1:0-7845 GCA_046594125.1 Aestuariivirga sp. | reverse complement strand
GTGAACGCGAGAATTGCTTCACGTCCTTGGTTATCGTCATTGACCCCTACTCCTGCCCCCGCGCATCCCGTTGCTTTCCGCTTCGAGAAAACGAAGAAATGCCCCGGTGTTGCCATTTGTCCAGTCTCTCATTTTCGCGGTGCGAAAAATTGCTGGCCGTTTCCGGAGCCGCGTTGTCCTAGCGGCTCGGATTTGGCGCTGCAAGCAAAAAGACAGACACCCCGCACAAACACCAACGATCCCCCCGATTGGGAATTCAGTTAAAATGATCAGGACACGGAATGCAATACTTGACAATCGATCCGTGGCATTCATTTCAGCGGGAAAGATGCCCGCCGGACCTCGCCGTCAAGCCTTGGGAGACGTTTCATCCTCGATCATGTGTCTGGCCATGAAAGGCGCGTTGGCAAGTGCGAAGACCAGGGTGAGCGGCAGGATGCCGAAGACCTTGAAATCGACCCAAGTGTCGGTCGGCACGCTGCGCCAGACAACTTCGTTGAGCAAGGCCAAAGCGAGGAAGAAGACCCCCCAGCGGATCGACAGGGTGCGCCAGGCCTGTTCCGGCAGCTTCATCGCCTCGCCCATCACAACTTTCAGGTAGCTACGTCCGAAGGCCACGCCGCCCAGCAGGATGGCGCCGAACAGCGCGTTGATCAGGGTGACCTTCACCTTGATGAACAGATCGCTCTGCAGATAAAGCGTCAACCCGCCGAAGATGGCGACGAATCCGGCGCTGATCAGCGGCACCGTGGCAAGCTTGCGGGTCAGGATCCACGATGCGGCGAGCGAGATGACCGTTGCCACCATGAAGATGCCGGTGCCCCAAAAAATACCGGCCATCCAGTTGGCGGCGAAGAAGGCGACCAGCGGCCCCATTTCGATCAGCAGTTTGGTGCCCTGTTTCATGCGTCCTCCAGACCGGCAATGGCCCGCGCGAAGGCATCGGCGTCGAAGGGCTGCAAGTCGTCTATGGTTTCGCCCACGCCGATGGCATGGACCGGAAGTTTGAATTTCTCGGCAATGGCGACGAGAATGCCGCCGCGCGCCGTGCCGTCGAGCTTGGTCATGATCAGCCCGGTGACGCCCGCCACCTTGGTGAAGATGTCGGCCTGGGCAATGGCGTTCTGCCCGGTCGTCGCATCGAGCACCAGCAGCACGGCATGGGGAGCCGTCTCATCCTGTTTCTTGATGACGCGCACGATCTTGTCGAGTTCGTCCATCAGATAGGCCTTGTTCTGGAGACGCCCCGCCGTGTCGATGAACAGGATGTCGGTACCGTCCACCTTGGCTTCCTTCATGGCATCGAAGGCGAGGCCCGAGGCATCGGCACCCGTCGGCCTTGACATGGTGCGGGCGCCGATGCGCTGGCCCCAGATGGTGAGTTGCTCAATGGCGGCGGCGCGGAAGGTGTCGCAGGCGGGGAACATCACCTTGTAGCCCTCGCGCGCCGCAATCGCACCGAGTTTGCCGATGGTCGTCGTCTTGCCGGCGCCATTGACGCCCACCACCAGAATGATGAAGGGCTTCTCCGATCCGAAATTGAAGGGCACCTCGACAGGTTTGAGAACTTTCGACACTTCCGAGGCGAGAATGCGTTTCACTTCTTCCGGGTCAATCTCCTTGTCATAGCGCCCGGTGGCGACCGCCTTGACGATGCGCTCGGCCATCGGCAGGCCCAAATCGGCTTGCAGCAGCACGTCCTCGAGATCCTGCAGCGTATCCTTGTCGAGCTTGCGCTTCGTAAATATCGCGGTGATCGATCCGGTGATCGACTTCGAGGACTTCGACAGACCTTCCTGGAGCCGCGACAGCCAGCCCTTGCGTGTTGCTGCCGCGGGTTCCGGCAAAGGTTCGGGTTCGACGGCTCGCGGCGGCGGCGCAACTGGAACGGGCTCGGGTTCGGGTGTTGCGATGACGACGGGTGGTGGAGCGGGTTCGGATTTGACCGGCTGCGGTTTCCTGGGTGCCGGCTTTTTGGGTTGCGGCTTGACGGGCTCCGGTTTTTTGGCCTCGGCTTTTTTCGGCGCAGGCTTTGCCTTGGCCTTTGGCTCCGGCTTCTTTGGCTCAGGCTTCTTCGGCGCGGGCTTGACCTTCGCCTTGGCGGCGGGCTTCTCTGGCTCGGGTTCGGTAATTGGTTCTGGCGGTGGTGCTGGCTCAGGTTCAGGCGCAGGCAGCGCTTCAACTTCGGCGGCGGGTGGTGGCGCTGCCTCCTCTTTCTTGCCGATAACCCGGTTGAACAGTTTCTTGAAAAATCCGCTCATGCGGCCAGCCTTGCTTCGAGATGGGCGCCCTCGCGTCCAGTGACCATGGCCCGCACGATGGCGCCGGGCGTCATGGCCTGAGCGAACTTCACCTGCGCGAAATGCTCGGTTCGGCCCATGGCTTCGGTCTCGATCAGCACCTGGCGCGTGGCGCCCACTTCGCGGCTCAGAAATTCATCGAGTCGCGACTGGCCCTTGCCGCGCAAGCGCGCGGCGCGCTCCTTGATGAGAGTCTTTTCAAGTTGCGGCATGCGCGCAGCGGGGGTTCCGGGCCGGGCTGAGAACGGAAACACATGCAGGTAAGTCAGTCCGCAGTCGTCGACGATGTTCAGCGAATTCTCGAACATCGCATCGGTTTCGGTCGGGAAGCCGGCGATGATGTCGGCGCCGAAAACAATGTCCGGCCGCCTGGCCCGGAGTTCACTACAAAAAGCAATCGAGTCCTCGCGGGCATGGCGGCGCTTCATGCGCTTGAGGATCATGTTGTCGCCCGATTGCAGCGACAGATGAATATGCGGCATGACCCGCACATCGCCGGCGATCACCTCCATCAGTTGCGGATCGGCCTCGATTGAATCGATGGACGACAGCCTGAGGCGTTTCAACTCCGGCACCATGCGCAGAATGCGCGATACCAGGGCACCAAGCTTGGGCGCGCCATCGAGATCGGCACCCCAGGAGGTGAGGTCGACGCCGGTCAATACCACTTCCGAATAGCCGCTGGCCGACAGGCGCCGCACCTGCTCGATGACATCGCCCGCCATGATCGAGCGCGAGTTGCCGCGCCCAAAGGGAATGATGCAGAAGGTGCAGCGGTGGTCACAGCCGTTCTGCACCTGCACGAAAGCCCGGGTGCGTTCCTTCAGTCCGTCGATCATCGGAGCATTGGCTGTCTTCACCGTCATGATATCGGCGACCGCGACGCGCGGCGCGTCACTCTGGCTCCAGCTTGCGGCCTGCATCTTCTCTTCGTTGCCAAGAACGCGGCTGACTTCCGGCATGGCGGCAAACATCTGTGGGTCGGTCTGCGCGGCACAGCCGGTGACGATGATCTGTGCCGACGGGTTTCCGGCATGGGCGCGGCGGATCGCCTGACGGGCCTGTCTCGTGGCCTCCGCCGTCACCGCGCAGGTGTTGAAGACGATGGCGTTGCCGAGTCCCGCCTTTTCGGCATGGTTGCGCATGACCTCGGACTCATAGGTATTGAGGCGGCAGCCGAAGGTGACGAATTGCGGACCGGCCATCGCCTAGACCGCCAGATGGGGCGGCAGTTCGCCCTCGAAGTCGTAGGACACGGGGCCGGTCATCAGGATGTGGCCGTCGCTCTCGCGGCATTCCATGAAGAGATCGCCGCCGGGCAGCGACACCCTGGCCTTGCGGTCGATCAGCTTGATGCGGAAGCCCGCCGCCATGACGGCGCAGGCCGCCGTGCCGCAAGCCATCGTCAAACCGGCGCCACGCTCCCAGACGCGGATTGTCACATGGTCGCGGGCATCGACCCTGGCCAGCGTGATGTTGGCGCGCTGCGGAAACAGCGGATGATGCTCCAGCATCGGCCCGATCTTGCCGAGATCGACGACGTCGATGTTCTTCACCCAGAAGATGCAATGCGGATTGCCGACATTGACCACCGAGGGCGAATGGATCAGTGGCGCATCGATGGGGCCAACTTGAAGTTCGATATGCCGCGTGTCGTGAAACGCTTCCGACAGCGGAATTTCCTGCCAGGCAAAGCGCGGCAACCCGTTGTCGATCCGCACCAGCTTCTCGCCGGCTTTATCGGCGGTGAGCAAACCGCCCTTGGTATCGATGGTGGCGCGGGTTGCCTGTTTCTCGCCAAACAGCAGATCAGCGATGCAGCGTGAAGCGTTGCCGCAGGATTCAACCTCGAAGCCTTCAATGTTCCAGATGCGCATCTTGACGTCCGCCTGTTTCGACGGTTCGAGTACGATAACCTGGTCGCAGCCGATGCCGCTCTGGCGGTTAGCGATGGCCCGCGCCCTGTCCTCGCTCATGGCGATGGCATGGTGGCGCGCATCGAGAATGACGAAATCATTGCCGATCCCGTTCATCTTGCGGAAATGGGTGGATGCCGCCTCTGTCATGACGGGCCTTATATGGTGAAAACCAGCCAGAAAGCTAGTCCGCTTGCCGGAACCCCCTGCATGTGGTGCAGTGGCGCCATGAACGCACAATCCCGCATCAATCCCTGGATCATCGTCTGGCTGTGTTTTGCAACGCTGGCCATTGTCATGTCGGCGCGCCAGTCGGTGTCGATCATGACCGATGAATGGGCGCGCACGCTGGGCTGGTCCAAGACCTTCATCGGTTCTGGCCAGTCGGTGGCGCTGATCATGGTGGCGGTGTTTTCGCCGGTCGCCGGGAACCTCGCCGACCGCTTCGGCGCACGCGTCCTGCTGTCGGCGGGCCTCCTGGTGGTGGCGGCGGGGCTGCTGGCCTTCGCCGTGCTTCCGGCGGCGGGGGTTTACATTCTGGGTTATGGCATCGTCGGAGGCATCGGATTTTCGGCGGCCAATTCGCACCTCGTTTCAACCGCACTCGCCAAGCTCTTCGACAAGAACCGCGGCCTTGCCAATGGCATCGCCAATTCCGGCGCCACGGCCGGGCAATTCGTCACCGTGCCGCTGCTCACCCTGGGCCTCAGCTATTTTTCCTGGCGCTGGAGCATCGCCGCCGCCGCACTTGCCTGCGCCATCATGGCTGCCGTCATCTGGATGGTGCTGCGGCCGGCGGAAGAGGCGGCCGGGCACCGCAAGGAGATCATTGCCAGTGAGCCGCTGTGGGACCGCCTGAAGTTCCTGCTGACCAACCCTACCTTCCACATTCTCTACTGGAGCTTCTTTATCTGCGGCATCACCACCACCGGCGCCATCGAGACCCATTTCCTGCCCTATGCCGCCTTCCGCGGATTTCCACCCGTACCCGCCTCGGGCATTTACGGCCTCACCATGGCAATCAATCTCGGCGGCATGTTCCTGTCGGGCTATCTCACCGACCGGATGAACCGGCCCTTGCTTCTGGGCACTATTTATCTGGTGCGCTCGCTGTCCTTCATCGTGCTGATGTTTGTTGGCACCAGTTACGAGATGATGCTGCTCTTCGCAATCATCTACGGCATCTTCGATTATTCCACCGTGCCGCCAACGGCGAGCCTTGTGGCCTCCCATCTCGGTCTCAAGATCATGGGCCTTGCCATGGGCCTCATCTTCGGTGGCCACGCTCTCGGCGGGGCGCTGGGTGCCTTCCTCGGCGGCTATCTCTTCGACGTCTTCGCGCACTATTCCGAGATGTGGTGGATGGCCTTCGGAACAGCGGTACTGGCCGGGCTGATGGTGTTCATGCTGCGCGACAACCGCAGGATAGCAGGAACATGACCTCCGCCCCGCAACAAAACTTCGGCACCGATGGCATCGCAGCACTGACGCGGCCCGGTCTTGTCACGCGTTTCTTCATGGCCGTGGTGCAAGGTGCCGAATGGCTGAATTTGAAATGCGCAATCCATGGCAATCCGCCGGTCTATGACAACGCTACGTTTCCCTGGGTAACGGAAATTGAAGGGGCCTATCCCGCCATTCGCGCCGAACTGGAGCGGGTGCTGCTGCGGAAATCCGAACTGCCGAATTTTCAGGATATTTCATCCGACGTGAAGACCATCAGCACCGATGACGGCTGGAAGACTTTCTTTCTGGCGGGCTTCGGCAAACCGTCTGAACGCAATACGGCGCTGTGCCCGGAGACCTGGGCCGCCGTGCAAAACATCCCCGGCCTGAAGACGGCGATGTTCTCGATCTTCGAGCCGGGCAAGCATTTGCCCGCCCATCGCGGCCCCTACAACGGCGTACTGCGGCTGCATCTCGGGCTGATCGTACCCGAGGTGAGCGGCAAGATCGCCATCCGCGTCGACAAACAGGTCTGTCATTGGCAGGAAGGCAAGGTGCTGATTTTCGACGATGCCTACGAGCACGAGGCGTGGAACCATTCTGACAAGACCCGCGTGGTGCTCTTCGTCGATTTCGTCAAGCCGCTGCGCTTTCCAGCCCGCCTGATCAACCGTGTACTGATGAGTCTCGCGGTCTTCACGCCGTTCATCCAGGAGGGCATGGAGAATCATAAGGCCTGGGAGAAGGCATTTTACGCCAGGAAATAGCCGCGCACACCGCCTCAATGGACGGCGGCGTACATGATTTTTTCTTCGGTTGCCTCGATGGGCGAAATCTCCTCGACCACCCGGCCTTGGCGGCAGACGAGAATGCGGTCCGACAGGTTCATGATTTCCGGCAGATAGGAGGAGATCACCACCACCGCCAGACCCTCGCCCGCCAGACGGTTGATGAACTGGTGAATCTCGGCGATGGCGCCGACATCGACGCCGCGCGTTGGCTCATCGAAGATGATGACGCGCGGCTTCTGGATCAGCGCCTTGCCGATCACCACCTTCTGCTGGTTGCCGCCCGACAACTCCACCACCCGGGCATTGTCGTTGATGGCCTTGACATTCAGCGTCTTCGACCACTCCGCCGACAGCGCCCGCATCTCGGCGAAATTGATGATGGCGGATTTCTCCAAACCCGATGCCAGAAGACCCGAATAGAAATTCTCGGCAATCGACATGGTCTCGAAGAAGCCCTCGATCTTGCGGTCCTCGGTCACATAGATTATGCGGTCCTTCACCGCCGAGGCAGGCACGTTATAGCGCACCTTGCGGCCATCGAGTTCGATGTCGCCGCCCCTCAGGAAATCGCGCTTGTAGATGCCCGACACGATCTTGAAGGTTTCGGTACGGCCAGAGCCGATCAGCCCGAAGACGCCGGTGATCTGGCCCTCGAAGATCGAGAAGGAATTGTTGCGCACCACCGCACCCATCGAGATGTCCTGCACCGACAGAACCTTCGGCCCGCGCTTGCGGATATCGGATGCGGTGCGCCGGACATTGTAGATTTCGTTGGACAGTGCCCGGCCCACCATGGCACGCACCACCTTGTCGCGGTCGAAATCCGAGGCCTGCCCGCTCGCCACCAGCTCGCCGTCACGCAGGATGGTGATGCGATCAGCATGGGCAATTGCTTCCTCGAGCGCATGGGTGATGAAGACGATCGATACGCCGTTTTTTTTCAGACGTTTCATCAGCGCGAAGAAATGGCGCTTCTCTTCCGGCGTCAGCGTGGCGGTCGGTTCATCGAAGATAATGACTTCCGCCTTGTGGTGCACGGCCCGCGCGATCTCCACCATCTGGCGCTTGGCGGCGCCGAGGCTCGAAACGATGGCCGCCGGATCGACGGTGAAATTTAGCGACTGCAAAAACTGTTGCGCGGCGATATAGATGCCGCGCAGGCGGTTGAGAAACTTCTCCTCACCCAGATAGATGTTCTGGGCCACGGTCATCGACGGCACCAGGCTGGTTTCCTGGAACACCATGGCGATGCCGTCGCGCAGGGCCTCGAACGGGGAAGCGTAGCGCACCGCGCGGCCGCGATAGACCATGCTGCCGGAACTCGCTTCGACCACCCCCGCCATGACTTTGGTGAGCGTCGACTTGCCCGCGCCGTTTTCGCCGAGCAGGGCG
>JBKJQD010000280.1:0-13158 GCA_046594125.1 Aestuariivirga sp. | reverse complement strand
TGAACCAGCAGATCGCCGCCATGCGCCGTCAGTTGCAGTCGCTCAATGCGCTGCTGAGCGATTCGGAAACCCGCAACAAGTCGTCGGACGCGCAGATCGCCGATCTCGGCAAGCGGCTCAATTCGGCGCTGGCGCAGCGGGTGCAGGAACTGACCCGCTACCGCTCGGAGTTCTTCGGGCGCCTGCGCCAGATCCTGTCGCAGCGTTCCGATATTCTGGTGGTGGGCGACCGCTTCGTGTTTCAGGCCGAGGTGCTGTTTCCCAAGGGCGCCGCCGATCTCAATCCGGAAGGCCAGCAGGAAATGCTGACGCTGGCCGATGCGCTGAAGCAGCTGGAACGCGAAATTCCGCCCGACATCGCCTGGGTGCTGCGGGTTGATGGCCACACCGATGCGGACCCGATCCAGTCAGCACAGTTCAAGTCGAACTGGGAGTTGTCATCGGGCCGCGCCATTGCGGTGGTCAAATATTTGATCGCCAGCGGCGTGTCGCCCAATCATCTGGTGGCGGCGGGCTTTGGCGAGTTCCAGCCCATCGATCCGGGATCGACCGAAGAAGCCAAGTCGCGCAACCGCCGCATCGAACTCAAGCTGACGGAGCGCTGAGGTTTTCCCTCTCCCTTGGGAGAGGGCGGGGCCCAAGCGAAGCTTGGGAGGGTGAGGGGATCGGAAGCCAAATTGTGAGCGCCGCTCCCCTCATCCTCCCGCGCCTTACGCGGGCCCCTCCTTCTCCCGAGGGAGAAGGGGTTAGGCTGACGGAGCGCTGAACTGCAGCTTTGACAGCCTGGCGTAGAGCGGGCTGGTGTTGAGCAGTTGCGCGTGGGTGCCTTCGGCCACCAGCTTGCCGTTCTCGATGACGAGGATGCGGCTGGCGTTGCGCACGGTGGCCAGCCTGTGGGCGATGACCAGTGTGGTGCGGTTGGCGGTGAGGCTGTCGATGGCCTCCTGGATGAAGGCCTCGCTTTCGGCATCAAGGGCGCTGGTGGCCTCATCGAGCAGCAAGACGGGCGCATTGCGCAGGATGGCGCGGGCGATGGCGATGCGCTGGCGCTGGCCGCCCGACAGGGTCACACCGCGTTCGCCCACTTCGGTGTCATAGCCCTTGGGCAGGCGTTCGGCGAATTCGTCGACACGCGCCGCTCTGGCTGCCGCCATCACGTCCTCGGGTGCGGCTTCCGGTTTACCAAAACGGATATTGTCGAGAACGCTGCCAGCGAAAATGATGGTTTCCTGGGGCACGGTGGCGATGCGTTCGCGCAGCTTCTGCGGATCAGCACGGCGCACGTCAACACCATCGACCTTCACCGCTCCGCCCTGTGGATCAAAGTAGCGCTGGATCAGCGCGAAAATCGTGGTTTTGCCTGCGCCTGACGGGCCGACGATGGCCACCGTCTCGCCCGGCTTCACATCGAAGCTGATGGTGTCAAGCGCCCGGGCATCGGGCCTGGTGGGATAAGTAAAAGTAACTTTCTCAAACGCCACCTTGCCGAGCGGCGGCATGGGCAGCGGCAGCGGGTTCGCGGGAGCAGCGATGGCGGGTGTCTCGTCGAGCAGTTCCGAAATGCGTTCGGCGGCACCGGCGGCGAGTTGCACCTCGCCCCACACCTCCGAAAGCTGGCCCAGCGAACTGGCGGCGAGAATGGCATAGATCAGGAACTGGCTGAGCGTGCCGCCAGTCAGTTTGCCGGCCATGACTTCGCTGGCCCCGTACCAGAGCAGCACGACGATGGCGCCGAGCGACACGAAGATGATGGCGGCGGTGAGAAGCGAACGGGCGAAGGTGCGCCTGGCCGCCATGCCGAAGGCCGTGGCTGTCGCTTCCGCGAAACTGCGCCGCGAGGCTTCTTCCTGGACGTTGGATTGCACCGTGGTGACGGCGCTCAAGCGTTCCTGGGCGAAGGCTGCCGACGCAGCCAGCGTGTCCTGGGCCTGGCGCGACAGCTTGCGGACCTTGCGGCCATAGGTGACGAGCGGCAGCACGACCAGCGGAATGGCCAGCAGCGACAGGCCAGCCAATTTGGGACTGGTGTAGACCATCATGACCATGGCGCCGAGCAGCATGACCAGATTGCGCATGGCAATCGAGGCGGTGGTCGAGAAGGCCGATTTGATCTGGGTGGTATCGGCGGTAAGGCGCGACACCACTTCGCCGGTTCTCTGGGTCTCGTAGAAGCCGGGGCTGAGGTTGAGGAGATGGCTGAACAGGGCATCGCGGACGTCGGCGACGACACGCTCGCCCAGCCACATGACATAGTAGAAGCGCACAGCGGAACCGATGGCCAGGACCGCCACCACCAGCAGCATGACGGTGAAATACTGGTTCACCAGCGTGGCATTGGCGGCGCTGAAGCCGTTGTCGATCACCCGGCGCACGGCAATCGGCACGATGAGCGTTGCCGTCGCCGCTACCATCAGGGCGATCAGTGCCAGGGCCACCCGGCTCTTGTAACGGGCCAGGAAGGGCGTCAGGCGGGCCAGGGGGCGCAGGTTCCTGCTTTTGGGCCTGCGGCGGGCTTCGTCCTCGTAGGAATTGCTCATTTTCGGGCAGCTTGCCTCCGTGTTGGCCTTCCTGTATAGACGCCGCCGAAACCAGACAACACTGTCTCGTCAATCGCGCGGCAAATCGCGCCACCAAGAGAGTTCAGGCCATGAAGGAAGGCATTCACCCCGACTACCACATGATCAATGTGGTAATGACCGACGGAGAAAAGTTCCAGACCCGTTCGACCTATGGCAAGTCCGGCGACACGCTGTCGCTCGACATTGATCCCAAGTCGCATCCGGCCTGGACCGGCGGCCAGGGCACCATGCTCGACCGCGCCGGCCGCGTCTCGAAATTCAATCAGAAGTTCGGCTTCCTCAAGAAGTAGGCGGTTGGTTCTCCGCAAAAGCCCGGCCTTCGCGCCGGGCTTTTTGCGTTGGAGGCACAACAGGCGCCGGGGCGCGCGGATCGATGGACCGCCGGAAAAAATCCGGCGATGATAGCGGTTGGGGCACTTTGTCCTGCCTCAGTTCTTCTCCACCAGACAGGCGCCACCCAGGCCGGTGAGGGCGGTACAAAGCTTATCGGCTGCGGCGCGGTTGTCGCGGCCGATCATGACGCGGACCATGGCGCGGCGGCCGAGGCTCAGGTTCTTCTTGCGCAAGACCAGTGGCTGTTCAGCGCCGATCAGCCGCCCATAGCGGCCGCGTATGGTGCGGAACGCCAGGATGGCGCGGGCTTCCGAGAAGCCGCCGGCGACCGTCACACCCCAGGGCTTCCAGGCGCCGCGCTCGCCGGGCGCCACCTGCGGCGAGAGTTCGCGCATTACCAATGACTTGCACTGGCTGGTGAAGTCCCCGGTCTTGCCGATGGCGGCGATGGCGAAGTCGGCACCCTCCAGCTTCCATTCCTCGGGACTGTGGCCGGTGATGGCCATAACGTAGTCTTGGGTCTCCCAAGGCAGGCCGCTGTCGCCAGCCAGCCAGCGCCTCGCGCGGTCCTCGCCGGCATTGTAAGCAGCGGCGGCAAATCCGAGATTGCCGAAGCTGGATTTCAATTCGGAGAGATAGGCGGCGGAGGCGGTAAGCGCTGCCTTGGCGTCGAAAGGGTCATCGAGGCCGCGCAGCCTGGCGGTCCCCGGCATGAATTGGGCGATGCCCTGGGCACCCTTGGGGCTGACAGCGCCCGGATCGAAAAGGCTTTCCTTCCAGATCAGCCGGGCGAGGAAGCTTTCGGGAATGGCGTGGTCGCGGGCATTGCTGGAAATCACCGCGCAGATGTCACTGGCGAAGACCTGGCGTCCGGCGTCGGTGTTGGGCAGGGCGGGAGCCTCACCGGACGCATGGGCCAGTGCCGCCCATGCCAAGAGTCCCGCTATGATGACTGCCCGTTTCAACCGCCCGATTCCCTCGCCCCAGATTACCGGAGGAGTTAGCGCAGGCGCGGCGAGGTTTCAACCGCGGGCGGCGTTGAATACCGAGGCGATGCGGTCGAGCTGGGCGTCAACCGGGCTTGGCTGCTGGACGCCGCTCCTGCCCTGGACGTAGACCATGGCATCGAGCTTCTGGACGCGCTGGTGGAGGTGCAGCGAGCGCTCCACCAGGGCCAGCAGGCCATCTGGCAATTGCTCGGAACCGCTCAGCGCATTGCCACGTCCGATGTCGGTCAGGCTGATGCGGTGCTTTTCCTTGCGGGCATCCTCCCGGGTCAATTCGCCAGCCCCTATGGCGCGCTGCAAAAGCAGCCAGGAGGCAAGCTGCATGAGCCTCGTGGTGAGGCGCATGCTTTCGGTGGCGTAGGCCACGGCCCCATGACGGTCGAGCAGGCGGGCATCGGTGCGGCCGGGGCCATCGAGGTAATTGGCGGTTTCCTCGACCAGCCCCATGCCTTCCTTGAACACCTTCTCGAATTGCTCCGAGGCGGTGAAGCGGGCCAGAAAGTCGACCGCGAAGGCCGCAGGTTCAGTGCCGGACATGCTCAACAGTTCCTTACTCAATTACCTAGGATTCTTCCGGTCGGCTGGCGGATCATGAAGCTTGCTTCATTTCCGGTCAATAACTCCGTGCCGGTAGGGCTTGGGATAACGGTAGCAAGTCCGGTGCCACACAAAAAAAAGCCGCGCGGGTGGCGCGGCTTGGAGTTCTAACAGGGAGGCGTCAAACAGAGTGGACAGGAGCCACTCAAGAACCCAGAAAACTGGATTGCATTGTAAGTATTAAGGTTAATTCATTACCAAAATGTTAACATCGCATCCTGGTAACGCAAAAAATGCGTGAATTCTCTGGTTCAAGTCCGGAAAAATGCGTCGGCGGCGTTACGCGAGGCCTGTTTCCGGGCGATTTCGGCGCGGATCCTGGCGATCTCCTGCTCCAAAGTCTCAACGCGCCGTCCCAGTTCGGCAACCGAGATCGAATCGAGATTGTCGCCGATAACGATGCCGGGCGGTTTTCTTGGCAGATCATCCGGGTCCATGGGCTTGCTCCTTCTGGATTCATTTTGTCATTGCAGGGTGGGACTATTCAACACATTCTGCACGGTGTTGAAATCCAGGGACTGGCACATGCAACAGATGACCGCCATTACCATAACGGCACCGGGCGGACCCGAAGTGCTGGTTGCGGCCAGATTGCCGGTGCCGGTTCCCGCTGCGGGGCAGGTGCTGGTCAAGGTGGCGGCGGCGGGTGTCAACCGGCCCGACGTGCTGCAACGCAAGGGCGGCTATCCGCCGCCACCTGGTGCGCCCGATACGCCGGGACTGGAAATTGCCGGTGAGGTGACAGGCGTTGGTCCGGGCGTCAAGCGCTACGAGGCGGGTGACAGGGTCTGTGCCCTGGTGCCGGGCGGCGGCTATGCCGAATATGCCGTGGTGCACGAGGACAATGCGCTGCCGGTGCCGCCGGGGCTGTCGATGATCGAGGCGGCGGCCATCCCCGAAACCTTCTTCACGGTATGGACTAACGTGTTCCAGCGCGGCGCCCTGAAAGCCGGCGAAACGCTGCTGGTCCATGGCGGCTCGAGCGGCATCGGCACCACGGCCATCATGCTGGCCAGGGCGCTGGGCTCAAGGGTCATCGTCACCGCCGGATCAGATAAAAAGTGCCAGGCTTGCCGCGACCTCGGCGCCGATCTGGCCATCAACTACCGCAATCAGGATTTCGTTGCGGTGATGGCCGAGGCCGGAATTCAGGCCGATGTCATTCTCGACATGGTGGGTGCTGACTATGTGGCGCGCAATTTCAAGGTGGCGGCACTCCATGGGCGCATCGTCAACATCGCCTTCCAGAAGGGCTCGAAGGTTGAAATCGACTTGCTGCCGCTCATGCTGAAGCGGCTGACGCTGACTGGTTCGACGCTCCGGCCGCGCAGTGTCGCCGAGAAGGCCGAGATCGCCCGGGAACTGGAGGAGACGGTCTGGCCGCTGTTTGCCTCGGAACAGGTGAAGCCGCTGATCTACCGCACCTTCAAGCTGGCCCAAGCCGCCCAAGCCCATGCGCTGATGGAGTCAGGCGAGCATATCGGGAAGATTGTGCTGGTGACGTGAGATTTCAGGGCGCGGCGCAGATTTGATCGATCCACAGCTCCTGTCCACCAATGGTCAGTGATTTGAGCGGCCCGTTGATTTTCACAGTTCCGCTCTTGCCACCTGTCGCCGGTGCCGTCGAAACGGCGACAGCCGCACCGCCGATTGAAGCTGGTGCAAGTTCGATGTCGCCGGTGTGTGGCGCATCGTCATTCGCAGCGAGATTTTCGGATCCACCCAGATCTAGGAAACTGAGGCTGGCACTGTTTGCCTGGAAGCCAAGGCCGGTCAGATCAAAGCGCAGCGAGATGTTGTTGCTTCTGAGGCTCTGGCCCGATGCTCCGGGTACCAGGACATTGTCGATATGGGCATCGTTGAATGCCGTGTTGCCATTGCCCTGAATGAACTTCTCGACGGTCATCTTGATGTTGTTGCTGAGGATTGCAGTATCGCCGGGGCTTTGACCCGCAGCCGGGCCATATTGCGTTCCGACAATGAGGGGCTGCTCGAAATCGATGCAGGCTTCCTTCGGTGGAGGGGGAGTGGATGTATCGAGTTGGCAGCAACAGAGGTCAGCTTGTGCAACATCGGACTGGTGGTAGTTGAGTGGTCGTCCCCACATGCCGGCAATGACACTCTGGTTGTTGTAAAAGTCGAAGTCACGATAAGCGAGGGATGCCATATCACCGATTCCGTCCGGGATCAGGTTGCCGGCGCTGTCGCGGTAATTGAGAGGGCGGCCCACAATCGTGCCGTAGTTCAAACCAAACTGCCTGCAGGCTTGTGTACAGTTTTGGTTCTGACCGGGATCGAGCATCAGGACCGACGGGTTGCCGCGCTGAAAGACGTAGTTCCTCCGCACCGCGCCCAGCACACCCGGCGAGGCCAGGATTTCAAACCCTTCGGCGGTGAAAGGGTCGGCGGGATTGCGCGGAATATAGGGATGGCGAGCCAGACAATAGCCCATTGCAGCGGCGGTTGTCTGTTCCGACCAAGTCTGCTGCGCCTGTGCAAACGGGACGGTGGCAGCAATCCCTGCGGCGCAAACGAGTATGAAATAAGCAGTGTTGGACTGACTATGCATCTCACGGTTCTCCACCAGCGACTGCACACTCTCTCTACGTCACACTACCTTATTATTACGCTAAGTCAATCAATTTTCATGCGCGCGGAACTCCTTTTTGATTGCTTTGAGATTGTGCCGATGTGTCATCCGCGAAAACAAATTGCGCTGCGGGGTTCCGCCCATTATAAGGCAGCCGATCCCCAACATGTTGTCGTGGAGACAGGGAACCGGAAAAGGTTCCCAAGGAGCGAAGAAATCATGTCCCGCGCACCGCTGATGCCCAAGGCCACCGCCGTCTGGCTGGTCGAGAATACTGGTCTGAGCTTCAAGCAGATCGCCGATTTCTGCGGCCTGCACGAACTGGAAGTGAAGGGCATCGCCGATGGCGACGTGGCCGCCGGCATCAAGGGGCTCGATCCTGTCACTGGCGGGCAGCTCACCCGCGACGAGATCGCCAAGGCCGAGGCCGATGCCAACTACCGGCTCAAAATTCTGGAATCAAAGGTCAATATCCAGGTGCAGAAGTCCACCGGCGGCCCGCGCTATACGCCGGTGTCGCGGCGCGGCGACCGGCCGGACGCCATCGTCTGGCTGCTGCGCTATCATCCGGAATTGCCCGACTCGGCCATCATGAAGCTGGTCGGCACCACCAAATCGACCATCGCCGCGGTCAAGGACCGCAGCCACTGGAATGCCAGCAACATCAAGCCAGTCGATCCGGTGTCGCTTGGCCTGTGCTCGCAGCTCGATCTGGATTTCGCGGTGCAGAAGGCGGCGCGCAAATCCGGCAAGGGCGTTGCCGCCGATGTCGCGGCACCGCGCACCCTGATCCCGGCGGCCGAAGTCGAAGGCACCGCCGCCCATGTTGCAGCCGAAGCCGCCGCTGCCGCTGAAGCCGCCGAGCGCGAGGCCAAGGAACCGGTGCGCGAACGTGAGCGCGAAAAGGAATATGACGCCGACTCGGTGTTCGCGAAGCTCAAGACCCTCAAGCGCCCCGAGGCTGAATAATGCGCATTCTTGTTGTCGGTGCCGAAGGAACCGTGGGACGCTGCGCCGTAAATGAGCTTGGCCGCCGCCACGAGATCATCAAGGCGGGCCGCAAGTCGGGGGATGTTCACGTCGACCTGACCGATGAAGCCTCGATCCGCGCCCTGTTCGAGAAGGCCGGGAAGATCGACGCCATCGTTGCCGCCACCGGCCACACCCATTTCGGACCGCTGCAGACGATGACCGCCGCCCAGTTCCGCAAGGGTCTCGACGACAAGCTCATGGGCCAGATCAATCTGGCGCTGATCGGCCAGCATCATGTCAATGATGGCGGCTCGATCACCCTGACCAGCGGCGTGCTCGACCGCGATCCGATCCGTCAAGGCGCCAATGCGGCCGCCGTGAATGGCGCCATCGGCGGTTTCGTAAAATCGGCGGCCATCGAAATGCCGCGCGGGCTTCGCATCAATGTGGTGAGCCCGGGGCTGCTTGAGGACTCGGTGCAGAAATACGATGGCTACTTCCCCGGCCATGAGCCGGTGTCGGCGGCCCGCGTCGGTCTGGCCTTCGCCAAGAGCGTTGAAGGCGCCATCACCGGCCAGGTCATCATCGTCGAATAGTTAGCGCTGGCGCGGATCACGCCCTGACCGGCACCGTATAGTTCAGCGGCATGCGGCCGCCGTCGGCATAAATCGTTTCGCCGGTGATGTAACTGGCGTCGTCCGAGACAAGGAAGGCGGCAATGGCGGCTATTTCCTCGGGCTCGCCCGGGCGGCCCAGCGGGGTGCGCGACATGACACGGGCAACGGCGGCTGGTTCGTTCACAACCGCCTCATACATGCTGGTGCGGATGGAGCCGGGGCCAATGGCATTGACGCGGATGCCGTGCGCGGCAAGTGCGATTGAGGTGGCCCTGGTCAATTGCGAGACACCGCCCTTCGACATGCAATAGGTAACGATGGTGGGGATGGCCAGCGTATCGTTGACGGAGGACATGTTGACGATGGCGCCGGGTTGGCGCCCCGCCGCGGCCTGGCGCACCATGTGGCGGGCTGAGGCCTGCAGCATCAGGAACGAGCCTTTCAGATTGATGCCGAGAACGCGGTCGTAGTCGGCTTCAGTGATGGCGAGGAAATCGCCGGGCATGGCGATGCCGGCGTTGTTGACCAAAATATCGATGGCGCCGTGGCGCTTCACGACGCCATCGACAAGATCATTCACGGCGGCGGAGCTTGCGACATCGCAATGCTGATAGCTGGCACCGATGCGGCGGGCGGCGGCTTCGCCGGGTTCATCCTCGATGTCGCACATGATGACGGTGGCGCCGTCGCTGGCCAGCCGTCCGGCAATGGCAAGCCCAATGCCACGGGCAGCACCCGTGACGATGGCGATACGGTCCTTCAGGCGCAATTAGAACAGCCCGCCCTGATCGGGGTCGATGACGATCGAGGCGAGCGTCACGTGGCGCGGGCGCGACAGGGCAAAGAGCGAGGCTTCGACGATGTCGCGGTTGGTGGCCCATGAGGTCGTGGCCGGGGTGGCGTTCCACTCGGCATCGTTCAGCGGCGAAATGTCCTTGATGTACGAAGGATAGATGGCGCTGACGCGGACCGGCCTGCCTTTCAGTTCCTGGCGCAGGCCATCGTTCATGCCGGCCTGGCCATGCTTGGCGGCGAAATAGGCAACCGAGGCGCCGAGCAGCGGCGTGTTGGGAATGCCCGATATGGAGATGACATTGAGGATGTCACCGGCGCCGGATTTTTCCAGCAGCGGAATGAGGCCGCGGGTGAACAGCAGCGTTCCGGTGACGATGCCGGTGATGGTCTGGCTGATGGCCAGGGCATCATTGTCGTGAAGCTTGCCGGGCAGCCACTGGGCGGCGTTGTTGATGAGAATGTCGAGAGGAACGCCTTCGTCGCGCATCTTCTTGGCATAAAGCGTCACGGCGCTGATGTCGGCCATGTCGAGGGCCACGGTTTCCGGGCGCTTGCCGGTGCGCAGCCGGATCGATTCGGCCAGCGAGCCAAGATTCTCGGCGTTGCGGCCGGTCATGATGACATCGGCGCCCTGATCGGCAAGCACCACCGCATAGGCGGCGCCAAGGCCTCGGCCAGCACCGGTGACAAGAACACGTTTTCCAGAAAAGCTCATGGGCGGATTAACTCAGAACCGGTCGGCGGCGTCAACCTTTCTTGCAAAGGCGGCGATGACGAGTGCCGCCACGACGGTGAGGCCAAGGGCCAGCGGCAGGCTGGTGAGCTGGGCTGCAAAGCCGATCAGCGGGGGACCAGCCAGAAATCCGGAATAGCCCAGCGTGGTCACGGCGGCGATGCCACGGCCTGGGGCATCGGGCTCCAGCCTGCCGCCCCCGGCAAACAGCACCGGCGCCACGTTGCCGATGCCGAGACCGGCAAAGACGAAGGCGGCAATAGCCGCCCAGGGCGATGGAACGATGAGGGCCACGCTGGTTCCTGCCGCCGCCATCAGGGCGCTCACCATGACCAGGCGGACCGCACCCACCTTCAGGCGCAGCCAGTCGCCCGAAAACCGCGCCACCGCCATGCCACCTTGATAAAGGCCGAAGGCGAGTGCGGCGAAGGCGGCATCGACGAGAAACTTCTCGCGCATCATGATGGCGGCCCAATCGAGGATCGAGCCCTCGATCATCAGGGCGAGGAAGCACAAAAGGCCCAACCCTATGGTGGCCGCCGTCGGCCAGGCGAAATGGCTGCCGGAAAGGCCCTTGTCAACCTCGGGCGGCAACAGGAACCGTGTGGCACCGGCCAGCAAGGTGAGGCAGACGGCCGAGGTGACGGCCGCCTGAACGTATTCGCCAAAGGCATGGAGCAGCAGTGCGCCGATGAAGGCGCCGGACATGCCGCCGACGCTGAAGGCGCCATGGAACATCGACATGGTGGGCAGCTTGAGAGCCTTCTCGACGGCGATGCCGTGGGCATTCATCGCCACGTCCATGCTGCCGATCATCATGCCCATCAGGAAGCCCGCGATGGCGAAGCGCGGCATGTCGGGCGCCAGGACCGGTCCGAGAAATGCGAGGCAGAAGAGGACGCCGGTGACCACCGTTATGCGGGCGCTGCCAAAGCGGTTGATGAGGGCGCCGGTGATAGGCATGCCGCAAACCGCACCCGCGGCAATCGCCAGCAGCGCCAGTCCGAAGGCGGCGGGGCCAACGTCCAGGCGCTCCTTGGCCAGCGGAATATGCGGCACCCAGCCGCCGATCAGCAGGCCGTGCAGAAAAAAGGTGACGGTAACGGCCCAGCGGGCCTGACGCGGTGATGCAGCTGACATGAGATCCCTGGCTGGATAATTGGCGTGCGGGGACCGTCTCCTAGCCGATTGCCCCACGCGCCGTCACGCGCCATATTCTATGGGAAGATCGCGTCCGGTGCCTGGGGAAAGTCATCACGGATGCGGGCGAGTTCGTCTTCCTCGACGCAATCGGCCTCGGCGCAGGGCTGGGCCACGACCTTCCAGTGCCTGCCGGACTGGCGCAGGAGGGCGCTTTCGCTCTCATAGTGATTGCTGCCGTCGCGCGATTGCGGGTCGACCTGAAGCCAGGCCCAGCCCCTGGACACCTTGAGGAAGCGCACCACAAAGATACGGTCCCGGTCATCGCCATTGACGCGCATGGCATCCATGATGGCCTGGCGCTCGGCGCTGCCCTTGGGCGGGGTGTGAACGGAGGCGGCAAAGGCGGAAGGGGAGGTGAGTGCCGAAGCGAGCAGGATCAAGAGGGAACGGCGGGTGTGGGTCATGACGATCAATCTCCGGGGTTGGCGTTCTCTGTGGCGCGGCGCGGCTGAACGGCGGCTGAATGGATAGGCGGAATGCGAACGAAGCGGTTTAAGCAATCTTAAGTCTGCGCCGTCATAGTCGCGCCCGGTTGGACAGAGGGATTGCGAGTGTCATGGATATGCCTGCCGCAACGGCCGCAGTGACGGCGAGGGCCGTTCACGCCACTGGATTCCGCTCCCTGCTGCGCAAGAGCATTTCGGCGCATGGTCTGTTTTTCGCGGTCATCGCCCTGTACTACGCCGGCTTTCTCACGCTGCTGCGGGTCCGTCCCGATGTGCAGCCGTCGAATTTCCTCATCATGGCGCTGGGCTTTGCGGCGTTTTCCGTGCCGGTGATGTTCATCGGCCTGCTGTTCACGCGCTTTTATCACATCGCCCGCCATGTGAAGCCGGAGCGCCCCATTCCGGCGCTGATCGCCGACATGAAGCACTACCTCTCGGACCGCCGCCGCATGGCCCATGGCCTGCCCATGGTGGTGATCATGGTGCTGTTCATGTATGTCTTCGTGCAGCTGAAGGCCAATATTCCGGTGCTCAATCCCTATTCCTGGGACCCAGCCATGGCGGCGCTGGAAGCAAAAATTCATTTTGGACTGCAACCCTGGCAGATTCTTCAACCGATATTTGGTTATGCGCCGGTCACCTTCCTGATCAACGTCAACTACAATGCGTGGTTTGCGGTGATGTGGGTGGTTTGGGTTTACTTTGCATTTGCTGACAAGGCGGACGAGACGCGCACGCGATTTTTTCTGACCTTTTTCCTCGCCTGGATCATCGGCGGCGGCATCATGGCGATTTATTTTTCCTCTGTAGGTCCGTGCTTCTTTGGCAGGCTGGGCCTGTCGCCCGATCCCTATGCGGGCCTGATGACCTATCTGCGCGGCGTCGACGAGACCTATCCGATCTGGGCCGTGCAGGTGCAGGACATGCTGTGGGATGGCTTCAACGGCCAATCCTCGATCGAGGGCATCTCGGCCGTGCCATTGTGCATCGATGGCACGGCGCTGCTTTTCGCATTGGCCGGTTTCCGCATCAGCCGCATGGCGGGCTGGCTGCTGACCGCGCATGCGGTGTTCATTTTCATCGGCTCCGTACACCTCGCATGGCATTATGCCATCGACAGCTATGTGGCCTGGGCGCTGACCCTTGTGTTGTGGTACGGGCTGGCGCCGGTTACCCGCTGGTGGCATTCGCGCGCCGTCCAGCAGGATTTTGCGCTGGCGCTGGAGCAAGCCTGAGCCATGAGCAGCGAGGCCCTCGTCATCCGGCAGTCCTGGGCGCGCCGCGTC
>JBKJQD010000075.1:0-5641 GCA_046594125.1 Aestuariivirga sp. | reverse complement strand
CACCGCCATGGCCGAAGATTTCGTGGCGCTCGCCGCATTTGGTGCAGACAAAATAGCTCATGTTCTCGACAATGCCGATGACCGGCACATTCACTTTGCGGAACATGTTGAGACCCTTGCGGGCATCGATCAACGCCAGATCCTGGGGCGTCGAGACGATGACGGCGCCTGACAGCGGCGTCTGCTGGGCGAGCGTCAACTGGGCATCACCGGTTCCGGGCGGCATGTCGACGATCATCACGTCGGTCTCGCCCCAGGCGGTTTCGCGCAGAAGCTGGGTGAGGGCCGACATGACCATCGGCCCGCGCCAGATCATCGGCGTGTCTTCGGCGACGAGAAAGCCGATCGACATCAGTTCAACGCCGAAACGCGACATGGGTTTCATGCGCTTGCCTTCGGCGTCGGCGGCCTGGGGCTTGCCGGAGAGGCCGAAGAGTTTCGGCATCGAGGGCCCATAGATGTCGGCATCGAGGACGGCGACGCGCAGGCCCATGGCCTTGAGGCCCAGCGCGATGTTGATGGCGGTTGTCGACTTGCCGACGCCGCCTTTGCCAGAAGCCACGGCGACGATGTGCTTGATGCCCGGAACCGCATTGCTGCGGGTAGCGGCCTGCGCCTTGGGTCCGGGAGCGCGTTCCGCAGTCAGTGCGATCACCGCCTTGTTCACACCGGGAATGGCAAGCACGGCTTTTTCCACGGCGCCGCGCAGGATTTCCATGGTCTTCACATGCTGCGGGTCGGTGTTGAGGGCAAACATCACCGTGCCATCCTGAATGGCGATTTCGGAAACGAGTTTGGCGGAAACCAGATTGCCGCGGCCGTCGGGCGCTGCGATGCGCTTGAGGACGGCAAGGATATCTTCGGTCGTTGGCTGTGCCATGGTGCAATCCCGATTGTGTGCAGACCGCTTAAACCGCGTGACGGCTGGCAGCAAGGATCATGACAGGCCGCGTTTCACCTCGCGGCGCAGAACCGGGAGGAGTTCACTGTCGAACCATGGGTTGCGCTTCAGCCAGGCATTGTTGCGCCAGGATGGATGCGGCAGGGGAATGACCGCCGGTCTGAACAGAAGGCCCCGCTCCCAGAACTTCACGGTGGCATCGACACTGCCGAGAAAAGCATCGCCCATGTGCCAGCGCATGGCATGGGCGCCGAGGCAGATCACCAGCCGGATTTGCGGCATGGCCGCCATACAGGCCTGCCGCCAAGCCACGGCGCATTCCGGGCGCGGTGGAAGGTCGGCACCGGCTGGGGTCAGGCCGGGGAAACAGAAGCCCATGGGAAGGATAGCAATTTGCGCCGGATCGTAGAACACATCTGAAGCTACACCCAGCCATTGGCGCAAGCGGTCGCCGGATGGATCGGTGAAGGGAAGACCGGAGGCATGGACACGGGTTCCGGGCGCTTGACCGGCAATCAAGATGCGCGCTGCGTCACTCGGTTGCAGTACCGGGCGCGGTCCATGAGGCAGGCGGACCCCGCGCGGATTGTCCCTGCAGATGCGGCACTGCCTGATCCGCGCAACCAACTCGCCAAGGTCATTCAAAGCAATGTTTCCTCAAGTTTTAGGAAATGCCCCAAGAGTGACTTAGGGAAATTCCGCTACGGTGAAACGGGATGGGACTCTAGCACTTGGGTATGGGGTAGGAACATGAGTCACGGAAAAAGCGACAGTCCGGTTCTGGACCGGTACAATTTTCTGGACGACAAGACGCCTTCCGCAAGCACCGCGGCGCCGGACAAGGCTGCCGGGCCGGAGGTGAAGGTTACCACCTGGCAACAGGAACTGCTGGTACAGTTTTTGAAGAGCCAATTGCGCGTCGCGCCGGCCATGCCGATCCTCGCAGTTTTGCTGGCAGTTACAGTTACGCAATGGACATCCATCGCGGTCAGCGGCGGATGGCTGCTGGCGGCATTCGGCTGCCAAGGCATACAAATGTATCTGTGCCATGCCTATTTCCGCAAGGAGCGCAGCCATGACGAGCAGCGCGACTGGATCGGCATGCTCTCGGCCTCGGAATTGCTCACCGGTGTCTGCTGGTTCCTGCCGCTGTTCGTATTCTGGAACAACGCCGGCAGCATGCAGCAGATATATCTCATCGCCTCGGTCATGGCGGTCATCGCGGTGCGCCTGCTCATCGTCAATAGTTTCATGCCGGTGCTGATCGCCGGAACCGGTGTGCTGACCATTGGCGTGGCGCTGCGCTGCGTCTGGGAAGCGGAGCCGGTCTATCTTGCCCTGGGCGCCACCATCGTGGCACTGGAGGCGTTTCTTCTTCTGGTGGCCCGCAATCTTCAGGAGACGGCCCGTGACGCGCTGATCTTCAAGGCCCAGAAAGACTGTCTGATTGCCGATCTGCAGCGCGAGAAGCGCAAAGCGGAAGAAGAAAAAGAACGCGCCGAAGAAGCCAACCGGGCGAAGTCCGCATTCCTCGCCACCATGAGCCACGAACTGCGCACGCCGCTCAACGCCATCATGGGTTTTTCGGAGATCCTCAAGCGCGAAATGTTCGGCCCCATGGCGGTGCCGGTCTACAAGGACTATGCCGACGACATTCATCACTCGGGACATTATCTGCTGGCGCTGATCAACGACATCCTCGACCTGTCGCGTATCGAAGCCGGCCGGCGTGAAATTCAGGAGGAACCGATCAGCGTTCTGGTAGCGGTGGAAGAAGTCAATCACCTGCTGCTGCTGCGGGCCAGTGAACGGCACATCGACGTCCGTGTCCGGGTCGCCGACACCCTGCCGAAGATCATGGCCGACCGCCGCGCCGTCAATCAGGTTCTGATCAATCTGCTGTCCAACGCCATCAAGTTCACGCCCACCCATGGCAAGGTGGAAATTGCCGCAGGCCGCACCGCACAAGGCGGGCTGCGCATCAGCGTGAAAGACAATGGCCCGGGCATTCCGCCTAACGAAATCGAAGCGGCACTGAGCGCCTTCTCACGCGGCAGCCACGCCACCAAGAAAGCCATCGATGGTGCTGGCCTCGGCCTGCCGATTGTCCGCGGCCTCATGCAGGTGCATGGCGGAACGATTGAGATTCTGAGCCCGCCCGATCAGGGAACCGAAGTGGTGGTGACATTCCCGGCGGGCCGCGTTCTTGATGGCCCGCGCGGCGAAGTCATCGCGGCGCCGGGCATCGCCTCCGAAAGCCAGCGCAAGCTCATCGCCATCACGGGTTAACCAAGTCACTCATCGCATGGTACCGGCACTGCGGGGCGCCAGAGGCTGTTAACGATTTTTCGTCTACATTCGGTCATCGCCCCCAGGACCATCGATGCCACAGAAACAACCATTTGCAGCCAAGTTTGCCTTGCGGGTTATGATACCCAGCATAGTGGCGGCAAGCGGCATCGCGGCCCTGCTGCTCTACATCGTGAACGGCATCTTCGACGAGACCAACCGCCTGGATGGCGAATACGCCAGACGTTCAGCATCCGCGGCGATCACTTCAATCCGCGAATCGCTTGGTCCGGTTGTTGAGAACAATGCCGTGTGGGATGAAGCCAAAGCCCATGCCTATGGCAATTCTCCCGACGCATGGCTTGACGACAACTGGGGTCGGGGGTCCGCATCTGGTGTTTATGACGCTGCTTTCGTGGTCGATGCCGACGGAACCACAATCTATGCGGCGCACAACGGCAAGCGCCTTGCCGTTCAGGCCAAGGTTTTCTTTGGCGATGAAATCACCGCCCTGCTTGCCATGCTGCCATCCGATAACACCAACTTCGGCAAGGCTTCCGGGTTGATCAAAAGCAGCGAGGGCTTGAGTGTGGTGTCCGCTGGAGTCATTCTGCCGTCCAGCGAAGGAGTCAAGTTGCCTGCCACCGGGCCGCGCTATCTGGTTCTGTCGAAGGCGGTCGATGGCACGCTTCTTGCCACGCTGTCGCAGCGCTTCGTCCTCGACAACCTTCACCTGTCGTTTGACGACGTGCCGCGCGACAATTCGCAGTGGATCACCGGACCATCGGGCAAGCGCATAGCCAGCCTCGTATGGATCAATCGTGGCCCCGGCAACATCCTGAAAGTGAAATACGGAAATGTCGTTGCGATTGTCCTTGCAATGTTTTTGTTCGTCATCGCCATTCTGATCCATACTAGCTGGCGGGGTTTTCGCGAGGCCCATGCCAGCCAGGCGGATGCTATCGCCGCGTCGATTCGCGACGATTTGACGGGGCTCGCCAACCGGCGCGAACTGCTGTCGGTTCTCAAAGCCTGTCTTGCCGAAGCAAATCCCGGCGGACTTTCGGTGGTCTATGCCGATCTTGATGGCTTCAAGGAAGTAAACGACTCTTACGGACATGAAATCGGCGATCTTCTGCTGAAGTCGGCGGCGGCGGGATTTGCCCATCTGGCACAAGGAAGCGATCTGGTGGCACGTCTCGGCGGCGATGAATTTGCCATCATCGTGACGGGTTCTGACGCTTACGAGAAGTCGAGATTCATTGCCCGCAGCATGATCGCCTTCCTGTCCGAGCCGATGATTTTCGGAGGCCGAGTCGCGTCGGTTTCGGTGAGCGTCGGCATTGTCGATCTCGACAATGACCAGGCAGATGTTGAGGAAATCATCCGCCGCGCCGATGTGGCGATGTATGCGGCCAAGGCGGCAGGCCGCAACCGCCTGCATATTTATGAGAGATCGCTCGATTTCAAGCGCGACGAGAATCGCGCCATTGCAAGGTCGCTGCGCGAACATATCGACAGTGGCAGTCTGACGGTCGTTTACCAACCGATCGTCGATGCCCGCAGCCGCCGCATCAAAGGCGTCGAAGCGCTGGTGCGCTGGCCAAAGGATACGACGCGCCACTACACGCCAGACGTCTTCATACCGGTGGCCGAGGAGTTCGGCCTGATCGAGGATGTGGGCTATTTCGTGTTGACTGAAGCCTGCCGCCAAGCGGCCAATTGGCCGGAAATTTTCGTGGCGGTCAACGTGTCGCCGATCCAGTTCATGAATCCGGGATTTGCCGATCTGGTCGAGAAAACCCTGCGCAAGACCGGCCTCGACCCCAAGCGGCTTGAGGTCGAAGTGACCGAGGGCTTCATCATCGACAATGCCGAACGCGCCAACGCGGTGATCGGGCGGTTGCATGATATGCGTGTCGGCGTGGTGCTCGATGATTTCGGGACAGGCTACTCGAGCATCGGCCATTTGCGCCGCTTCAAGTTCGACAAGCTCAAGCTCGACCGCTCCATGGTGGTCGATATTCTGCGTCAGCCTTCGGCCCTGCGCCTGGTGCAGGGCACCATCGCCATGGCCGATGCCCTGGGGCTTGCCGTTGTGGCTGAGGGCATCGAGGACGAAAACCAGGTTTCGGTGCTGCGGCTGGCGGGATGCAGCCTGTTTCAGGGTTTCCTGTTCTCGCGCCCCGTGCAAGCCGAGAAGATCGGGGCGTTTCTCGAGCCGCAGGCCCGCTCGCTCGCCGGCTAGGACGGCCGATTGCTGACGCCGGCGGCCTCGAAGGTCGCCATCCCGTTATGCAGATTAGCCGCGACCCGGACGATGCCGGCTGCCAGTGCCGCGCCCGAGCCTTCGCCAAGACGCATCCCCAGGTCGAGGAGCGGTGCCTGGCCAAGTCGTGCCAGTAGGCCGCGGTGCGCCGGTTCGGCCGAGCAATGCGCCGCCAGACAATG
>JBKJQD010000396.1:0-9013 GCA_046594125.1 Aestuariivirga sp. | reverse complement strand
CCACGATGCTGCGCCCGATGCCCGGTTCGCCCGACAGCCACAGGTTCAGGGTGCCCGCCCCATAACCGCCCGCCACCGCCCCCGCCACCAATGCCATGGCATAGAGCGGCCCAGCCGACTCAATCTTCCGCGCCGCTTCGCCAAGCCGCCAGCGATAGCCCACAACAGTCACCGTCAGCGCTGAGAGGGCGGCGAGGAAATCGAAGAGGGTATGGATGATCATGGAAATTATCCGTCTCGCGGCAGGGAGAAAGGTCCGGCTCCGGGCCAGCCCCTCATCTGTCCTGCGGACGTCTTCTCCCGCGAGGCGCGGGAGAAGATAAGTCAGTTAATTTAGCTTCTCCCGCGTAGTGCCGGATGAGGGGCTGCCGCCCGAATCAGTTCTGAAATTCCAGCGCGTCGCGGATGATCTTTTGCAGGTCTTCGCGGCGATAAGGTTTCATGATGATGAAACCTTCGCGGAAGCGCGGTTCCTCCTGATGCACCATGGCACCCTTGGGATAGCCCGACGTATGCACCACTTTCAGGTCGGGCCTGATGCCGCGTGCCGCCTGGGCCAGATCGAAGCCGTTGAGGCCACCCGGCATAACCACGTCCGAGAACATGAGATCGATGCCGGGATTTTCCTGAAGCTTGGCCAGCGCCTGCAAGCCATCCTCGGCTTCAATCACATCATAGCCGAAATCCTCGAGGAAGCCGCAGGCCACGGCGCGCACCGCCTCCTGATCCTCGACCACGAGAATCTTCGTCCGGCGCGGCGCCATATCTTCGGCGGCGGCCACGGGAATATCGTCATTCACAGCCGGCGCCACCTGCTCGGGTGCCACACCCAGCACTTCGGGAATGATCTCGCCCGGCGCAAACTTGCGCGGCAGATACATCTTCACCGCCGTGCCATGGCCCACTTCACTGTAGATGTTGATGTGGCCGCCTGACTGCTTGATGAAGCCATAGACCATCGACAGGCCAAGCCCTGAGCCCTTGCCCTGCTCCTTGGTGGTGAAGAACGGCTGGAATACCTTTTCCAGCAGTTCCGGGCTCATGCCGGCCCCGGTGTCCGACACTGCCACCAGTACATAATGGCCAGGCGTCACTTCCGGATGATTGGCGGCATAATTCTCATCAAGATAGACCGGCTGGGATTCAATCGTCAGCAACCCGCCCTTGGGCATGGCGTCACGGGCATTGATGGCGAGATTGAGTATGGCCGACTCGAGTTGCGAGTTGTCGATGACGGCCTTGGGTTCGCCCGCCATGACATCGACCTTGATCTGCACCTGCTCGCCAATCGAGCGCGCCACCAGGGGGGCTATGCCGTTGACCAGATCGTTGATCAGCACCTCGCGCGGCTCGAGCACCTGCTTTCTGGCAAAGGCCAGCATCTGGCGGGTGAGATCGGCGCCCTTGCGGCCGGCACTGATAGCTTCCGACAGGCGCTTGGTGCTGCGGTCGTCGGGAAGCTTGCCTTCGAGCAGTTCGAGATTGCCGATGATGACGGTCAGGAGATTGTTGAAATCATGGGCCAGCCCGCCGGTGAGTTGACCGATGGCTTCCATCTTCTGGGCGTGCTGCAAGGATTTCTCGGCTTCCTGCTTGCCGGTCATGTCGACGATCTGCACGATCAGGTGTTCGATCTCGCCTTCGGCGCTGCGCACCAGACCGATGGTTGTTTCACCATGCATCACGCTGCCATCGGGACGGGGATAGCGCAGTTCCTGGCGGATCGAGACGAGGCCACCCTTGATCAGGTCGCTCATGCGGTTGAGGAAAGGCATGCGGTCATCGCCATGCAGCGTGTCCTCGAAGGACTGATCGGCGCGCGGCGCCCGGCCGGTGAATTCCCAAAAGGCGGCGTTGGCGATGCTGACCGGCCCCATCGGCGAGATCAGTGCCATGGCATGAACCGCCGACTCGAATGCCCCCTTGAAGCGGCGGTCATCGACCACCGTCACCGGCTGTTCGACATTGACCGAGATAGGTTCGTCGAGCAGGCAGACCGAGCGTTCGATGCGCCCCTTGTCACCGCGATAGGCGGTCATCGACAGCAGCACCTTGGCGGTTGATCCATCGCGGCGGGCGATGGTGACCAGTTCATTGCGGCAGGTACCGCTCTGAACGTAGCCAGGATAGACGTCATGCACCAGGCGGGCGCGCGAGTCCGGGCTCAGCAGCTCGTTGAAGAGCTTGCCTTCGATTTCCGCCTGGGAATAACCAATGGACTGCGCCCAATGCTTGTTGACCGAGGTGATGCGTCCCGAGCCATCCATGCAATGCAGCATGACCGGTAGATTGGCCAACAGCACCTCGTAGACCTTGCCGTTCTGGTCGGGAAAGAATGGCACCCCGGCGTCCTGCCGGATTTGCGGCTTCTCGATCCGCCACGCCGGGCCTGGCGTGCGAAGCTCATCCCACCCGGTGAACGGTTGATTGAGACTGGCGGCATTGACGGGCGGATTCATGGGGCTGGCCTCTTGGGGAATGACTTACCATCATGATTATGGCGCGCGCGGTTAATGGAACCTTGCCCAAAGCGTCAAACTTGTAAGCAGAGGCTCAAGCGCTTCTCAACTTTCAGCCTATGGCTAAGAAGGCCTTAATGGCGGCTTGAGCCGGTGCCGGGCCGCCCGATGGCCTCGGCGCGGATCACCGCCTGCAGCAAGCCGCTGTCATCCACGGCATCGGGCAAGTGGCTTTTCGACACGGTGAGCTGCACCTGGATATCCTCGGCACCAAGCAGGGCCACGGCCTTGAGTGCCAGACTGCGCGCCATGTCCTCCGCCGCCGCAAGCGCCGCGGCACCGCTGGCGAAGGCTGAAACGCCCGCCGGGCCATGCACCCGGAACAGCCCGCTACCGTCGCCTTCGACGTCAATCGTCACCGTCTGGGCCACGACACCAGTCGCCGCCCCCACCGCGTTGGCGACATCGAAGAACGGCGGAAACACCACCTCGCAGCCAAGACGTTTGGCCACCTCGTCATAATAGACCTTGACCGGACCGCCCACCGCCACGATTGGCAGCGATGGCGACAGCGCCACCCTCGCCAGCCCGACGCTGCCGCGGCCGGAACAGACGGCATCGACCAGTTCGTGATCACCAAAGCTCTTGCCAAAAGCCTGGTCGAGAATGACCCGGCAACTGCGCCGCACCGTCTCGCTCCACACCTCGCGGCAGAAGGCTTCAACCCGCGCCGGGTCGCCCAGTTTCATGTCGCGGAAGCGCACCAGCAGACTGGCGGCGACCGCGGCGGCGGGGCCTGGCCAATTGTCCTGGAGCCCCAGGACATGGGCGGCATCGGACGGCGTGAAGCCCGCCGTCTGCACCAGACCTTTGCGCTTCAACGCCACCAGCGCCCGCTGGGCCTGCGAGGACACAGCGAGCTTGCGGATGGGGCGCGGCCTTTCGCCCACCAGCGCCAGAAGCTCCGCCTCGCGCGGGCTGAGTTCCGTTGCTTGAACAGCAGCGCTTGCACCAAACGGCCGCAGCACGAATTTGCCATGCAGCGACCCGCCCTCGGTATCGGCGAGATCGGCTTCCAGCATCGCGATCACTTCCGGATAACGCGAGGCAATCAGCGCGATGGGCGCCACGCGCTGCGGCCCGACGTCCATCCGGCCATTGAGACCGATCGATATCTCGCTGTCACCGCCAAGGCCGATAGTCTTGACGTCGATGGCTTTCACCATGGTGCGCCAGCCGCCGACTTCGGCCCCCTGCTCGGCCACCAGCGGCCGGCCGTTCGAGAGAATGCCAAGGTCGGTGGTGGTGCCGCCCATGTCCGACATGATGAAATCGCGGACGCCGCACAGCCACGAGGCGCCGACCAGACTGGCGGCGGGGCCAGACAGTACCGTCTCGATGGGCCTCAGCGCCACCCGTTCGGCCAGCGCCAGCGTGCCATCGCCCTTGACGATCATCAGTGGACAGACGATGCGCAGCTCGGCCATGGATTTGCGCACCGATGCGATCAGCATTGAAATGCGCGAGATGAGCCTGGCATTGAGGACGGCGGTGAGCGCCCGGCGCGGCGCATCGAGCGATGAGGTGAGCTCGGTCGAGAGTGTTACGGGTTTACCGGAGTGTTTCGTCACCAGATCGCGCGCCAGCTGTTCATGCGCCGGGTTGCGCACCGCGAAGGCCGCCGCAATGGCGAAGGCGTCAACCGGCATGCTGGCGATGGCCGTTTCAAGGGCCACAACATCGAGGGCTGCCGCTTCGTTGCCGCCATGGTCGTGGCCGCCGCCGATCAGGGCCATCGGCATGCCGGGAAAGGCCTTGGCAATGCCGGTGCGCTCCGCCATCGCCTGGTCGAAGCCAATGAGCAGAACGCCCACAGCACTGCCATGGCCCTCGACCACGGCGTTGGTGGCGAGCGTTGTCGACACCGAAACCAGTGCGATGTTCTCGGGCCTCAGGCCAGCGGGCAGCGCCGCGATGGCCGCCGTGATGGCACCGGTAACCCCAATCGACAAGTCGCCCTTGGTGGTGATCGCCTTGGCCGAGGCCAAGACTCTGTGGCCTTCGGCTTCAATCACCGCCGCGTCAGTATAGGTGCCGCCGGTATCGACACCGATCAGATAGGTTTTCGCGCTCATGACCGGGCTATCCCACGGACCGGTCAAGTGTCGCTGCCTCGGCAACGGCGATTGCCGTCATGTTGACGACACCGCGCGAGGTGACCGAGCCGGTGAGGATATGGGCTGGCCGTGCCGCACCGAGCAGGATTGGCCCCACTGGCAGCGCATCGCCGAACACCTTCACCAGTTGATAGGCGATATTGGCCGAGGCCAGGTCCGGCATGACAAGCAGATTGGCCTCGCCCTTCAGCGAAGACGACGGCAACTTGCGCACCCTCACCGCCTCGATCAGCGCCGTGTCGGCCTGCATCTCCCCGTCGATCTCGAGACCCGGCTCACAGGCGCGGATCAGGTCCAGAGCGGCGCGCATCTTGAGCGACGAGGGCGTGTCGAATTCGCCGAAATCCGAATGCGCCACCAGCGCCACCTTGGGGCTGAGACCAAAGCGCGCCACATGCCGGGCACACATCACTACCGTCTCGGCAATCGCCTGGGCTGAAGGATCGGATTGCACATGGGTGTCAGTCATGAAGACAATGCCGCGCGAGGTGATAAGCAAGCTCATGGCGGCGAACTCGCGCGCCCCCGGTGCGAGGCCGATAACATCGCGGATATGGCGCAGCTTGGCGCGGAAGCGGCCCTCGAGGCCGCAGATCATCGCGTCCGCCTCGTTGCGGCGCACCGCGAGTGCGGCGATCACCGTGGACGAAGTGCGCACCACGGTGCGGGCGCTGTCAGGCGTGATGCCGCGGCGGCCCGCCGCTTCAACATAAGTTGACACGTAATCGCGGTAGCGCGGATCGTCTTCGGGATTGATGATGTCGAAGTCCTTGCCGAGCTGGATCGACAAGCCGTAGCGCTTGAGCCGCGTCTCGACCACCGCTGGGCGCCCGATGAGGATCGGCGTGGCGATGCCCTCCTCGATCACCACCTGGGCGGCACGCAGCACACGCTCGTCCTCGCCGTCGGCATAGATGACGCGCTTTGGTGCCTTGCGGGCGGCGGCGAAGATCTGCCGCATGATGAAGCCCGAGCGGAACACGAAGCGTTGCAGGCCCTCGACATAGGCCTCCAGATCAGCCAGCGGCCGCGTGGCCACACCACTCTCCATGGCCGCCCTGGCAACGGCTGGCGCCACGCGCAGGATGAGGCGCGGATCAAACGGTGCCGGGATCAGCGAGTCCTTGCCGAATAATCGCGTTTCGCCGCCATAGGCCCGGGCCACCACGTCCGACGGCGTTTCGCGCGCCAGTCCGGCGATGGCGTTGACGGCGGCGCGTTTCATCTCCTCGTTGATCGCCGATGCACCGACATCAAGCGCGCCCCGGAAGATATAAGGAAAACAAAGTACGTTATTGACCTGATTGGGATAGTCGGAACGCCCGGTGCAGATCATCGCGTCGGGTCTGGCCGCCACCGCCTCCTCCGGCATGATTTCCGGATTGGGATTGGCCAGCGCCAGGATCAGCGGATCGGGCGCCATGGCCTTGACCATTTCTGGTTTCAAAACACCGCCCGCCGAAAGCCCGAGGAAAATATCGGCGCCGCCGATGACATCGGCCAGCAGGCGGGCCGTGGTGTCCTGGGCAAAGATGTCCTTCCAGCGGTCCATCAGCTTTTGGCGGCCCACGTAAACCACGCCTTCGAGATCGCAGACCCAGATATTGGCACGCGGGGCGCCGAGGCTGACCAGCTGGTTGAGGCAGGCCAGTGCCGCGGCACCTGCACCAGAAGCGACGATCTTGACCTTGGCAATGTCCTTGCCCGCCAGCATCAGCGCATTGGTGACGGCGGCGCCGACGATCACCGCCGTGCCGTGCTGGTCGTCGTGGAACACCGGAATCTTCATGCGGGCGCGGAGCTGCTCCTCGATCTCGAAGCACTCGGGCGCCTTGATGTCCTCGAGATTGATGCCGCCGAACGTCGGCTCCAGCGCCGCCACCACCTCGATAAAGCGGGCGGCATCGTTCTCCGCCACCTCGATGTCGAAGACGTCGATGTCGGCGAATTTCTTGAACAGGACGGCCTTGCCTTCCATGACGGGCTTGGCAGCCAAGGGGCCGATGTTACCAAGCCCCAGCACCGCCGTGCCGTTGCTGATGACCCCCACCAGATTGGCGCGAGCCGTATATTTCGAGACCAGCGAAGGATCGGCATGGATCGCCTCGGAGACGGCGGCGACGCCCGGCGAATAGGCCAGCGCCATGTCGCGCTGGTTACCCAGTGGCTTGGTCGCCCGGATCTCGAGTTTCCCCGGTTTCGGCTCGGAATGATAGACCAGCGCACCCGACTTCAGGTCGCTGGAAATGGGCACTGCCATGGACGTCCTCTCTGTTGCCCGCAACAGACCGCGATTTGCGGCAATTTGCAACAAGTGACCGGTGGCCCCTCTCCTCCCCCAAGCTCACGCTTGGGTCCCCTTCCTCTCCCCTCTATCGAGGGGCGAGGACAAAATCGTCCTCCCTCCGCGATAGCGGGGGGAGGAAAGGGGCCCGCCGCGCAGCGGTGGGATAGGAGAGGGGCCAACGGGCATTTTCGTGCTATCTATCCTCATGCGCGGCCCCGACCCCTACCAGCTTCCCAGAGCCCGAGAGCTTCGCAAGTCGTCAACCCTTGCTGAAGCGCGTTTGTGGGAACAACTCCGCGGCAAGCGGCTCGACGGCTTCAAGTTCAGGCGCCAGCATCCTGTCGGCACTTACTTCGCCGACTTCGCATGCCGTTCGGAAGGCCTGATCGTCGAAGTCGATGGCGCCACCCATTCAACCGCTGCGGAACTTGAGCATGACCGCAAAAGGAGTGCGTTCCTACGGGCGCAGGGCTATCGCGTCATGCGCATCAGCAATGACGAGGTGCTGAACGGCATGGATGAAGTCCTGACACTGATCCGCGACGAATTTCGCCGCGGAAAGTCAGAGTTGGCCAATCCTTCCATCTCGGCCTAATATGCCGCCGCCATGCTCACCCCGCTCAAGTCCGAAGTGCTGCAAGTTGATGACCTCGCCCATGCGGCGCGGCGCTTTCGCACCATTTTGTGGTCGTTCGAACGCAACCTCGAACTGCTGTTCAAGGACTCAGGCCTTGCCGCCGAGATCGACCATGAGGCGCTGGCCGGGGCCTTCTCGCGCTGGCGCCAGGCCTTCGATCAATCCAAGCATCTGGCCGATATCGACCGCCATGACTTCGTCATCTACGCGGCGGGCCTGATGCTGAAGGAACTGGTGGAAGCCAACCCGATCACGGCGATCAAGGGCATTGCCGATAGCCTGCCAGCCCTCCCCGCCAACCTCGATCACCGCCTGAAGCGCTGGCCGGAAGGCTATGCCTATACCAGCTTCTGCCTGTCGGTTGCCGGTGCCGTGCTTAAGGAGTTTGGCGACATCGAACCGCAAGCCGCCTCGGCCACCGACGATCCGCGCTTCTGGGACAGTTTCCGCGAGAACGTCGCCGAGACACCCGCCAACGCCATTGCCTTTTTCGACATGGTCTGCGGCCAGCAGCCCAACTGGGACGCCCCCGACGTGCCGTGGATGCGCCGCACCTTCGTGGCCAGACGCGCCGAGCTTGAGGCCCAGGCCCAATCGAAGCCAAGTTAGAGCCATGCGGAGGACAGCGTTTTGTCAGCAACACGGATTCTGATCGTCGACGATCACCCGCTTTTCCGCGAGGCCCTGAAACAGGCGATCACTGGCGGTATTTCCAATGCCACGATTTCCCAGGCGGGTTCGCTCGACGCGGCGCGCGGATTTCTCGACAAGCATGATGGCTTCGACCTGGTGCTGCTCGACTTGCGCATGCCGGGAGTCCAGGGCCTGTCGGGACTGATATTCCTGCGCGCCCAATACCCCAATGTGCCCGTCGTCATCGTCACGGCGGCCGAGGATAACGGTCTGGTGCAGAAGGCGCTGGGTCTTGGCGCCTGCGGATTCATTCCGAAATCATCGGGCACCGAAACCATCGTCGCGGCGGTGAATGGCGTGTTGAACGGCGACATCTGGGTGCCTGAGGGCTATGACCGGGCCGCGTCCGGCGACAAGGAGGCCGAGGCTATCGCCCGGCGCATAGCGACGCTCACCCCCCAGCAGATCCGTGTACTGATGATGTTGAAGGAAGGCCTGCTCAACAAGCAGATCGCCTATGAGCTTGACATCTCCGAGGCGACCGTCAAGGCGCATGTCTCGGCCATCCTGCAGAAGCTCAAGGTGTCGAGCCGCACCCAGGTGGTAATCGCCGCCAGCCGCATTGATGGCACCACGGCGCAAGGGTAGAGGCTACTCCACCACTTCCGCGCGGATGGCGACATGGGCCATGGCGGCGCGCAGTGCGGCGGGTTTCACCGGCTTCCTGAGGATGTGGACATCGTGGGCCAGCGCCGCATCGGCAACGGCAGGCGTGCGGTCGGCGGTGATCAGCACGGCGGGGATCGGACGCCGCGCCTCG
>JBKJQD010000417.1:0-26846 GCA_046594125.1 Aestuariivirga sp. | reverse complement strand
TACACTTGCCGCAGGATTCGATGGCGCAGAACTCCATGGCGAAGCGGGCCTGATTGGCCATGTCGACGGTATCGTCGAAAACCACGATGCCGCCGTGTCCCACCATGGCGCCTTCGGCGGCGAAGGCTTCGTAGTCCATCGGCAAGTCCATTTTCGACGCGGGCAGATAGGCACCGAGCGGGCCGCCGACCTGGATGGCGCGGATCGGCTTGGCCGTGAAAGTTCCGCCGCCAAAATCATTGATCAGTTCACGGAGCGTTACGCCAAAGGCCTTCTCGACCAATCCACCTTGTTTGATGTTTCCGGCCAGCTGGAAGGGCAGGGTGCCGCGCGACCGGCCCATGCCGTAATTCTTGTAAGCGGCGCCGCCCTCGGCCAGGATATAGGGAACGGCGGCGAAGCTAAGGACGTTGTTGATGACCGTGGGCTTGCCGAACAGGCCCTCCAGCGCCGGGATTGGCGGCTTGGGCCGCACCATGCCGCGGCGGCCCTCGAGGCTCTCCAGCATGGCGGTTTCTTCACCGCAGATATAGGCGCCGGCCCCGCGGCGGACTTCGAGATCAAAGGATTTGTCCGTACCCTGAATATTGTGGCCGAGCCACTTGGCGGCCACGGCGGCGGTAATTGCCACCTTCATGGTGGCGATGGCGTCGGGATACTCCGAGCGGATATAGACGAAACCTTTGGTGGCGCCCGTGGCGACGCCGGCAATGGTCATGCCCTCGATGAGCATGAGGGGATCGCCCTCCATCACCATGCGGTCAGCGAAGGTGCCGCTGTCGCCCTCGTCGGCGTTGCAACAAATGAATTTCTGATCGGCCCTGGCATCGTGGACGGTCTTCCATTTGATGCCGGTCGGGAAGCCGGCGCCGCCACGGCCACGGAGCCCTGACTCGGTGACTTCGGCCACTACGGCAGAACCCGCCATGGCGAGTGCTTTCCGCAGACCCTCGAAACCGCCGTGCTTTGTATAATCTGCCACCGACACCGGATCGGTGATGCCGCAACGCGCGAAAGTCAGGCGCTCCTGATTTTTGAGATAGGGATGCTCCTCGATATTGCCGAGCGCGAGGGCATGCCCACCGCCGTGGTGGAATTTCGCGGCGATCAGCGCGGCAACGTCCGAAGCCTGCACTGGGCCATAGGCAACACGGCCCGCGGCGGTTTCGACTTCAACCATCGGCTCAAGCCAGAGAAGGCCGCGCGATCCGTTGCGGACGATCTCCAGGCCCAATTGATCTGCATACGGAGCAAGTGCGGCCGCCACTTCATCGGCGCCGACCGAACGGGCGGCGGAGTCGCGCGGGACATAGACCTTGATCATGCCGTCAGCTCCGCAACGATCTTTTCGAAACGGGCCGCGTCAACCCGGCCCACCAGCCGGTCATCGACCATGATGGCGGGCGCGAGGGCACAGTTGCCAAGGCAATAGACCGCTTCGACGGTGAAGGCGCCATCCGCTGTGGTTCCACCGAACCTCACGTTCAAGGACTTCTGGATCAATGCGGCCAGCGCATCCGCACCCATCGACTGGCAGGCCTCGGCCCGGCAGACCTTGATGACATGGCGCCCGGTGGGAGCGCGGTGGAAATCATGATAGAAAGTGACAACGCCATGGACCTCGGCCCGCGACAGGTTCAGCGCCTTGGCCAAGGCGGGCAGCGCCGCCTCCGGGACAAAACCCAGATCGGCCTGCAAATCATGGAGGATTTCGATGAGCGCGTCGGGCTTGTTGCCATAGCGCAGCGCAATGGCTCTGGCGGCCACGGCCTCCTTGGGCGAAGAGTCGATCAGCGTGTGTTTTCCGGACATGGAGCTTTATGGCTGAAGTCCTGTCATATTGCCAATCGTCCCCGCCTATGAGGCCATAGGCAGCCCCGATCAGAGCCGCTTCTTGGCCGCCGAGGCAAACAGGGCCGCCACCAGCGGCGACAGAGGATCGCGGCGCATCGCCACCAGGCCCACCGCATGTTCCACTTTTGGTTCGACCAGCGGCACGGCCCTGATACCTTCGAGCCGGCCTAGCGCGTCAATGAAGTAATCCGGCATGATCGATACCAGTCCCATGGCCCGGACGGAGGCGAAGAGGTTCATGATGGAATTGGTCTCGAGCCGTGGCGAGGGACTGGCGTTGACCGTCAGGAAAGCCCGGTCAACGATGCGCCGGTTCTGCATGTTGGGGGTGAGAAGGCACAGCGGCTCCTGGGCGGCCTCCAGCCAGGTCACGGTTGGATAGGCGGCCAGCGGGTGGTCTTGCGCGAGGAACAGGGCATAGCGCTCGGTATAGAGGTGGGCCTGGAGCAGGCCCTCGATTGGTTCGTTGTCGAGATAGGTGACGCCGGCCTCGATCGAGAAATCATGCAGTGCACGGAGGATTTCCTCGGAACTGTGCGAGAGCACTGAAAAATCGATGCGCGGATGATCGGCCTGCACCGCCTTGGCCAGTTGCGCCACCATGGGCAGCGCCGAAGGAATGACGCCGATGGCCAGGCGGCCCACCAGCTCGCCGGTCTTGCTGCGGATCGAACCCAGCTCCTGCTGCAGCGACTGCCAGTTGTCGAGGATGAGATGGGTCCATTTCAAAACCCGCTCGCCCTCCGGGGTCAACCCGAAAAACCGCTGGCCGCGCGCCACGATGGGAACGCCAAGCTCCTGTTCCAATTGCCGGATGCGCCCCGACAGCGTCGGCTGCGTGACATTGCAGGCCTGCGCGGCGCGCGTGAAATGCTTCTCGCGGGCGAGAGCCGCCAAATATTGAAGCTGACGAATATCCATGATTCAACAATAGCTTGGAGTGCGGGGCGGGGCACCGGGAAAAACAAAAATCCTATAATAGGTAAATAGTCCTTGACAGCGTACGGTGGTTTGGCTAGAAAGTGTCATACTCCACAAATGGGTGACGAAATGGGCGGCGGCGGTGAGGAACCAGCCGCCGAAGCTGTTTGGGCTTCGGCGCGGCAGAGATATGAGGCGGGTGTCGAACCCGTGTCGGCGATTGCCGGGGGTCTCAAGATCAGCACCCAGGCGCTGACCACCAGGGCCAGGGCGCTGGGCTGGAAACTGCGCGGGGCGGGCAAGAAAAAATCCGCCGGAACGCGCGAGACCATCCAGCGCCTGAAGAGCTTGCTGCAGCAGCGGCTCACCGATCTCGAAACCCAGATCGGGGCGCTCGGCGAGGCGGCATCGGCGGCCTCCAGCGAGCGCGATATCCGGGCCATGAACACGCTGGTGCGCACATTGGAAAAGGTGCTCGAACTTGAACGCAAGGATCGCGCCCAGCGCGGCAAGCAGCGTAAACTGCACCGTGGATTTGATGACGCCGAGCGTGAAGCGCTTGCGGACAAGCTTGATGCGCTGCGTCGTGAGCATGCCGACAGCCCTGCTGTTGAAGCACATGAACCACCGCCAGTGGCGGATGCTGAACCGTGACTTCCGTTACTTTGGACGGGAAACCAAGCAACTGCCGCCCGGCGGCGGCGAATGGCGAAGCTGGCTGATCCTCGGCGGGCGCGGTGCCGGCAAGACCCGCGCCGGGGCGGAGTGGGTGCGGGCGCGTGCGCTGGGCATCTGGAATGAGACCGGGCCGCGCTCCGAACGCATCGCCATTGTGGCGCCGACGCTTGGCGAGGCGCGCTCGGTGATGATCGAGGGAAAGTCCGGGCTGCTTGGCGTCCATGCCGATGACGAGCGCCCGGTCTACGAACCGTCAAAGCGGCTGCTGACCTGGCCCAATGGCTCGATTGCCCAGATATTTTCCGCCGACGAACCGGAATCGTTGCGCGGTCCGCAGTTCGACGCCGCCTGGTGCGACGAGCTGGCGAAATGGAAATATGCCGATTTGGTGTGGGACATGCTGGCCTTTGGATTGCGCCTTGGTGAAAACCCGCGGGTGCTGATTACCACGACGCCGAGGCCAACGCCCCTGCTGAAACGGCTTCTCGCCGATGCGGCGACCGCTGTCACACGCACCCGCACCGCTGACAACAGGAAGCAACTGGCGCGCAGTTTCTGGAAGGATGTCGTGGCCCGCTATGGCGGCACCAGATTGGGCCGCCAGGAACTCGACGGCGAATTGATCGATGATGATCCCGACGCGCTGTTCCGCCGTGACCGCATCGAGGAATTGCGCATCCGCCACGAGCCGGTGCTGGGCCGCATCGTCGTGGCGGTGGACCCGCCGGCCAGTCATGGGCGCAGAGCCAATGCCTGCGGCATCGTTTGCGCTGGTTTGGGCGAGGACGGCAGGGTCTACGTGCTCGACGATTGCTCCGTACAAGGAGCAAGGCCCTCACAATGGGCGGCCGCGGTGATCTCGCTCTATCACGGCCGCAAGGCGGACCGGGTGGTGGTCGAGGTCAACCAGGGCGGCGCCATGGTGGAAGCCGTGTTGCGCGAGATCGACGCGGAGATTTCATTCCGCGCCGTACATGCGACCCAGGGCAAACGCACCAGGGCGGAACCGGTGGCCGCACTCTACGAACAGGGCCGCGTCTCCCATGTGGGGGCGTTTCCTGAACTCGAAGACGAAATGTGCAGCGCCATCGGCACTGGCCGCAAGAGTCCCGACCGTATGGATGCGCTGGTCTGGGCGGTGACGGATTTGATCTTGCGGCGCGGAAGTGAGCCGCGGGTGAGGGTTGTTTAGGAGGGATCTTGGATGTTCCAGAGATTGAAGCAGTTTTTCGCTACCGAACGCAAACGCTCCGCCACGGCCCCTCTGATCTCGCTGCATACGGCGGGGAAGCCGCAGTGGACGCCGCGCAATTATGCGGCACTGGCGCGCGAGGGCTTTGCCGGCAATCCCATAGGCTATCGCGCCGTGCGCATGATCGCCGAGGCGGCGGCCTCCATTCCCTGGCTCGCCTATGACGGCGAACGCGAAGTGAGCGATCATCCCGTGCTGGCACTGCTGCTGAGGCCTAATCCTGGCCAGCCGGGCCGTGAATTTTTCGAGATGCTCTATGGCTTTCTGCTGGTGGCCGGCAATGCCTATGTCGAGAAAGCCGAGGTCGAGGGTTCCTTGCGCGAACTCTACACGCTGCGCCCCGACCGGGTGAAGGCGGTGGCTTCGAATAGCGGCTGGCCTGAATCCTACGAATACTCCGTCAACGGACAATCGGTGCGGTTGCCGCGCGAGAATATGCTGCATCTAAAACTGTTCAATCCGCTGAACGACCACTACGGCATGTCACCGCTTGAGGCGGCGCAACGTTCGATCGACACGCATAATGCGGCAGCCGCCTGGAACAAGGCGATGCTCGACAATTCGGCGCGGCCCTCGGGTGCCCTGGTCTATGCGGCGGGCGATGGCCATCTCACCAACGACCAATTCGAGCGTCTGAAGAAGGAACTCGAAAACAGCTATCAGGGCGCCACCAATGCCGGCAGGCCCATGGTGCTGGAAGGTGGCCTCGACTGGAAAGAGATGGGCTACAGCCCGTCGGAAATGCAGTTCATCGAGGCCAAGAATGCCGCCGCCCGCGAGATCGCGCTGGCTTTCGGCGTGCCGCCCATGCTGCTTGGTATTCCCGGCGACAATACTTTTGCCAACTACGCCGAAGCCAATCGCACCTTCTGGCGCCAGACCATCGTGCCGCTGGCCGGCCGCGCCGCGGAAGCGCTCTCCGGCTTCATCGGCGGTGGCTTGCGCCTGACTCCCGATCTCGACCAGGTCGACGCCATGTCGCAAGACCGCGAAGCCCTGTGGGCCAGGATCGAGAAGGCGAGCTTCCTGACCACCGACGAGAAGCGCCAGGCGGTGGGGTATGGAAAGATCGTCAGTTAACTGACTTTCTCTCCTCTTGCGGGCAGGAACAAGCAAAGGACAAATCATCAATGCAAACCCGCCGGGAGAAGAGCCTCCTGGGGCGGCCGTTATCGGCTTGCTCCGGATCAGGGGTGTTCGTGGGCTATGCCAGTCTGTTTGGGCGGCGTGACCAAGCGGGCGATGTGGTGCTGCCAGGCGCCTTCGCGCAAAGCTTGCGCCGCCGCGCACCGGATCAGGTGCGCATGCTTTTCCAGCATGATCCCGCCGAACCGGTCGGCTCCTGGCTTGAACTGCGCGAGACCGAACGCGGACTTCATGTGATGGGCCGCCTCGACTGCAATGTGCAGCGCGGCCGCGAGCTGCTGTCGCTGTTGGAATCACGCGGGCTTGATGGCTTGTCGATCGGCTTCAGGACGGTGACGGCGAGCCGCGACAAGGCGCAAGGCTCGCGGCGTCTGATTCATATCGATCTCTGGGAAATTTCGCTTGTTACTTTTCCGATGCTCGAGGGGGCGCGCGTTTCCGAAGTGAAGCGCCACGCCTTCGATGCTGCGGAGCGGGTATTTGAAACGCGCTCCGCCTTGCCGCCCCGTCCCGTCGAGCAGCAGCCGACCTCCCTCGCCGCGCTGTTCCGGGACGGGGCACTTTTTCTGCAACAAGGAGTGAAGTGAAACATGGATACCGGACTTGAGACCAAGGTCGCCTTTGGCGACTTCATGCAGGCCTTCGAGGCCTTCAAGGATGCCAACGACGAGCGCCTCGGCCAGATCGAGCAGCGCATGTCAGCCGACGTGGTGACTGGCGACAAGGTCGAGCGCATCAACCGCGCCCTTGATGAAACCAAGGCCCGCCTTGACGAGATGACGCTGAAGGCCAGGCGTCCGCGACTTGCCGCCGGTGATGACCCGGTGCAGGCCAATCGCGAGCACAAGAGCGCCTTTGAAACCTATGTGCGCAAGGGCGAGACGCAAGGTCTCTTCGAGATTGAAGCGAAAAGCATGTCGATTGGCTCCGGCACCGACGGCGGCTATCTGGTGCCGAGCGAAACCGAAACCGAAATCGGCCGCAGGCTTTCGGCGGCTTCGCCGATCCGCGCCATTGCTGGCCTTCGCCAGGTCTCGACTTCGGTCTACAAGAAACCCTTCGCCATCAGTGGTGCGGCCACCGGCTGGGTCGGTGAAACCGCGGCCCGCCCCGAGACCGCCGCCCCGGCGCTCGCCGAACTGCAGTTCCCGGCCATGGAACTTTATGCCATGCCGGCCGCCACCCAGGCACTGCTTGACGATGCCGCTGTCAATCTCGACCAGTGGATCGCCGATGAAGTGCAGCAGGCCTTTGCCGACCAGGAATCGACCGCCTTCGTCACCGGCAATGGCACCAACCGGCCCAAGGGGTTTCTTGCTTATACCAACATCGCCGATGCGTCGTGGAGCTGGGGCAATGTCGGCTATATCGCCACGGGCGTCGCGGCGGCCTTCCCGGCGTCGAACCCTTCCGACAAGCTCATCGATCTCGCCTATGGGCTGAAGAGCGGCTACCGCCAGAATGCCAACTGGGTGATGAACCGCAAGACCCAGAGCGTCATCCGCAAGTTCAAGGACTCGACCGGTGACTATCTCTGGCAGCCAGCCGCCAGCGCCGACGGCAAGTCAACGCTGCTGAACTTCCCCATCACCGAGAGCGAGGACATGCCGGACATCGCCACCGATACGTTCTCGATGGCCTTCGGCGATTTCGCGCGCGGCTATCTGGTGGTCGACCGGGTGGGCGTGCGCGTACTCCGCGATCCCTATTCGTCCAAGCCCTATGTGCTGTTCTACACGACCAAGCGCGTCGGCGGCGGCATCCAGAATTTCGAAGCCATCAAGCTGATGAAATTCGGCGTGTCGTAAGGCGGCCATTGTTGCATCGGGATGGCGGACACGATCCGCCATCCGTACCCCGCCACTGCGAAGGACCATCCATGCCATCCATTCTGGTTACTCCGCCCGCCGTGGAGCCGGTTTCGCTTGCCGAGGCCAAGGCGCATCTGCGCGTCGCCCACAATGATGAAGACGCGCTCATCAGTACACTGATCGTCTCCGGCCGCCGCCACATCGAGGCCGCCACCGGGCTGGCGCTGATCCAGCAGGGCTGGCTGCATTTCCGCGACGACTGGCCCGACAACGGCATTGTTGCATTGCCGCTGGCGCCGCTGATCGCCGTAACCGAGGCGGCGGTCTTCGGCGACGACGACGTCAAGGCGGTGATCGATGCGGCCCACTACTATGCCGACAACGCCTCCAGGCCGCCGCGCCTGTTGCTGCGCGGCTCGCGCGTCTGGGCGAGGCCCGGACGCATCGGCAATGGCATCGCCATTACCGTGACGCTGGGCTTTGGCGCAACTGCTGGCAATGTGCCAGCCAGCCTTCGCCAGGCGCTGCTGCTGATCTTGGCCCATGGCTTCGAGCATCGCGGCAACGCCAGTCCGCCGCCCCTGCCGCTAACCCTGCGCACCTTGCTCGAACCATTCCGGGAGAAGCACCTGTGAGCAATCCGGCCTTTGCCCTGCAAGCCGCCATGCGGACAGCGCTGCTGGCCGATGCGCCGCTGCTGCTGCTGCTCGGCGGACATCACGTCTATGAGGAATTGCCGCGCGGCGCCTCCAGCAGTTACGTGAGTTTTGGCGATATCGAGACCCGCGACTGGAGTGTTGCCGACGCCAAGGCCCATGAGCATTTCGTGATGCTCAGCATACGGACCAATTCGCGCAGCCGCCAGCTCGCCCAGAACATCCTGAGCGAAATCGAGGCGGTTCTCGACAATGCCGCGCTGACGCTCGACGGCCACCGGCTGGTCAATCTGCGGGTGATCTTCTGGAGCGTTGCCCGTGACAAAAGCGGCGAAACCTATGGCGCGAGCGTCCGCTTGCGCGCCGCAACCGAACCACTTTAGGAGGACGTTATGAGCGCACAAAAGGGACGCGACCTGCTGCTGAAGGTCGACAGTACGGGAGCCGGAGTCTACCAGACGGTGGCTGGCCTGCGCAGCAATGCCCTGACCTTCAACGCCGAGACGGTCGATGCCACCAGTCAGGAGTCAACCGGCGCCTGGCGCGAATTGCTGGCCGGGGCCGGTTTGAAATCGGCGGCGCTGCGCGGCTCCGGCATTTTCAAGGACGCTGCCTCCGACGCCACGGTTCGCGGCTATTTTTTCGTCGGCACCATCCGCAACTGGCAGGTAATTGTGCCCGATTTCGGCATTGTCGAGGGCTTGTTCCAGATCACCAGTCTTGAGGTGGCCGGGCGCCATGATGGCGAAGTGAGTTTTGATCTGGCGCTCGAGTCGGCGGGCGCGCTTACTTTCACGGCGATCTGACATGGCCAACCGTCATCGTGGCGAAATCGACGCCGAACTTTCGGGACGAACCTATACCCTGTGCCTGACGCTTGGCGCTCTCGCCGAAATCGAGAATGCCTATGGCGGCGAGGACTTGATTGCCATTGCCGAACGCTTCGAGACGGGCCGCATCGGCGCCACCGACGCCATCCGCGTGATTGGCGCGGGGCTTAGAGGTGCGGGCAATGCCGTAAGCAACGACGAAGTCGCGGCCATGACCGCGGCTGGCGGTGCGGCGGGCTACCTCGACATTGTGGTGCGGCTGCTCAAGGCGACCTTTGCCACGGACACTGCGTGAGCGAGGCCTTCCCCTGGAGCCGGCTGATGCAGCAGGGCCTTGGTGTGCTGCGCCTCAGCCCGCGCGACTTCTGGGCTGCAACGCCACGCGAGATCGCCGCGGCCTTTGGATCTGCGCCTGAAGCGGCACCGGCGCGTGCCGAACTTGAACAATTGATGCAACGCTTTCCGGATATGCCATGACCGATACGCTCGACAAATTGAGTCTGCAGACTGAACAACTGCGCGCCAACATGACCGACCTGAGCCGCCTGGCTGACAGTTTCGGCACGCGGCTTGTTTCCGCCTTTTCAGGTGCCGTCATCCATGGCCGCAAGCTTTCCGGCGTGCTGAAAGGCCTGACACTGTCACTGGCCCAGACCGCCCTGTCGCAGGCGCTGCGGCCGCTCGGCAATCTGGTGGGCGGCCTGTTCGGCAGCATCATCGGCAGCGCCAGGGGCAATGTCGTGGCGGGCGGGAGAATCATGCCGTTTGCAGGCGGCGGCATTGTCAATTCGCCGGTGCTGTTTCCGATGCGCGGCGGCTCCGGTCTGATGGGGGAAGCTGGCCCCGAGGCCATCGTGCCGCTGGCCCGCGGCCGCGATGGCAAACTCGGCATCCGTGGCGGCGGCTCCGGCGGCGTCAACGTGACGGTCAATATTTCAACGCCGGACATTCAGGGATTTCAGCGCGCCCAATCGCAGGTCGCCGCCATGATGGCGCGCGCCGTATCGCGCGGGCAGAGGAACCTCTAGCCATGGCATTTGATGACATCCGGTTTCCCACCGGCATTTCGCGCGGTGCTACGGGCGGTCCCGAACGGCGCACCGAAATCGTCGTGACGGGGTCGGGCCGCGAGGAACGCAACAGCCGCTGGGCCGACAGCCGCCACAGTTACAATGCCGGCTTTGGCGTCAAGTCACTGGACGACATTCATGCCGTGGTGCGCTTCTTCGAGGAACGCCGCGGCCGCCTGCACGGCTTCCGCTGGAAGGACCACGCCGATTTCAAATCCTGTGCACCACAGCAAGCGGTGTCGCGCCTCGACCAGGTGATTGGTACGGGTGATGGCAGCACCGCCACGTTCCAACTGGTGAAACGCTATGGCAGCGGGCTTCGCGATTATGTGCGCAGCATCAGCAAGCCAGTGGCAGGGAGCACCGTCGTCGCGGTGAATGGTTTAGCGTCAAGCTTCTTCAGTCTCGACGCTGTCAGCGGCATCGTGACCTTCACGCCGGGCCAAATCCCGGCGGCGGGACAGCAGGTGACGGCGGGCTTCGAATTCGACGTGCCAGTGCGCTTTGACAGCGACCAGATCAGGATCAACCTGACCAGCTTCGCGGCGGGCGACATTCCCGATATTCCCATTGTCGAGGTGCGGCTGTGAGAACGCTGCCGCCGGGGCTGCAGGCCCATCTCGACAGCGGCACCACGACGCTGTGCCATTGCTGGCGCGTCGTGCCGGCCTTGGGTGCGGTGCTGGGCTTCACTGATCACGACCGCGACCTGAGTTTCGATTCTGTCACCTATGAGGCGCAGGCCGGTTTCTCGGCCAGCGAAATCGAATCCTCGCTGGGGCTTTCGGTCGACAATCTCGAGGCGGCGGGCGCACTCAGTTCCGAGCGCCTGAACGAGGAGCGCTTGCGGGCCGGTGATTTCGACAATGCCGCCGTCGAGATCTGGCTGGTCAACTGGCAGGATGTGAGCCAGCGGCTATTGCTGCGCAAAGGAAATCTGGGCGAGGTGACCCACGGCAGCCTGGGCTTTACGGCGGAACTGCGCGGGCTGGCCCATGAGTTGAACCAGACCCATGGCCGTATCTATCAATTCGGCTGCGATGCCGTGCTCGGCGACCAGCGTTGCGGTGTCGATCTCGACGATCCCGGATTCAGCACTGCCGCCGTGGTTTTGAGCGTCGAGGATACCCGGCGCCTGGTGGTCTCCGGCGCCGATGATTTTACCGAGAGCTGGTTTGCCCGCGGCACGGCGCTGTTTACATCGGGCGCCAATGCCGGGCGCGGTGCTGAAATCAAGTTTCACCGCATCGGCAATGGCGCCGTGATGATCGAGCTGTGGCAGCCGGCGGCCTTTGCTGTAACTGCCGGAGATGCGCTCACCCTGCGGGCGGGTTGCGACAAGCAATTCACCACCTGCCGCGGCAAGTTTGCCAATGCGCTGAATTTCCGCGGCTTCCCGCATGTGCCGGGCGATGATTTTGTGTTGTCCTACGCATCGCAGAACGATCCCGGCAACGACGGCGGCAGCCGGAACTAGAAAGAACCCTTCATCCATGACGGTATCGGCGGACATTGTGCGCGTGGCGCGCGGCTGGCTGGGGACACCCTATGCGCATCAGGCGAGTCTGATGGGTGTGGGTGCGGACTGCCTCGGCCTGGTGCGTGGCGTGTGGCGCGGTATACACGGCAGCGAGCCGGAGGCCCCGCCGCCCTATGCACCGGGTTGGGCCGAGGAGGGCGGCCAGGAGGCCATGTTGCAAGCCGCCCGCCGCCATCTCGAAGAAGTTCCGTGTACGGAGTTTCGCGGTGGCGACGTGCTGCTGTTCCGCTGGCGGCCGCATCTGCCCGCCAAACATGCCGGTATCGCCACGTCTCACTGCACCATGATCCACGCCCAGGAGGGCGCCGTGGTGGCCGAATTTGCCCTCAGCCGCTGGTGGCTTCGCCACTTGTGTTTTGCTTTCCGCTTTCCCGGAGTTGATGCCTGATGGCGACCGTTGTCCTGCAATATGCCGGCCAGGCGCTTGGCACCTTTCTCGGCGGACCGGTGGGCGGCGTTGTCGGCCGGGCGCTGGGAGGCCTCGCCGGCAATTTCATCGATCAGGCAATCTTCGGCCCGGGCACCAGGCGCATCGAAGGGCCGCGCCTTGGCGACCTGCGCGTCATGGCCTCTTCCGAAGGTGCTCCCATTCCGCGCCTGTGGGGACGCATGCGAATTTCCGGCCAGGTGATCTGGGCGACGAATTTCGAGGAAGTGACCGTCAGCCATACCGAGAAGGCCTCGTCGAAGGGCGGCGGCTCGGGCGGTGGCGGCGCCAAAGTGACCGAGTACCAGTACTTTGCCAACCTGCCAGTGGCGCTCTGCGAGGGCGAGGTCGACCGCTTGGGCCGGGTGTGGGCCGACGGCAAGGAAATCGACATTTCCGAATTGACCGTCAGGCTGCACACCGGCAGCGAGACGCAGCAGCCCGACAGCCTGATCGTCGCCAAGGAAGGGGCGGACAATGCTCCGGCCTATCGCGGCACTGCTTATGTGGTTTTCGAGCGCATGGCGGTGGGCAGCTTCGGCAATCGCGTGCCGCAACTTTCATTTGAAGTGTTCCGTAGCGCCGGTGGCGTCGAGGCCGATGTCAAGGCCGTCAACATCATCCCCGGCAGCACCGAGTTCGGATACGACACGGAAATTGTAACGCGCAATGTGGGGCAGGGCGAGACCGAAAGCGAGAACGCCCATGCCTCGGCAGTGCGCAGTGACTGGTCGGTTTCCATCGACAGCCTGACGGCGGCCTGCGGCAATCTCGAAGCCGCCTCGCTGGTGGTCGCCTGGTTCGGCAATGACCTGCGCTGCGGCACGGTGCAAGTGAAGCCCGGTGTCGAGAACAGCGCCAAGATCACCGAGCCCTATGCCTGGGCGGCGGCGGGCCTGACCCGCGCCACGGCCCATGTGGTGAGCAGCCTCGTGGGGGCACCGGCCTTTGGCGGAACGCCGTCCGACGCCTCGGTGGTGCGGGCCATCCAGGATCTGCGCGCCCGCGGCCTCAAGGTGGTGTTCTATCCCTTCATCCTGATGGATGTGCCCGAGGGCAACGTCCTGGCTGATCCCTATGGCGGGGCGCAACAGGCGGTCTATCCATGGCGCGGCCGCACGACATGCTTCCCGGCGCCGGGCCGCATCGCTTCGCCCGATGGAACGGCGGCCTGCGCCACGCAAGTCGCGGCCTTCGCGGGCAGCGCCCAGCCGGCGCATTTCTCAGGCAGCGGCACCACTATCAATTATAGCGGACCGGCCGAATGGGGTTTGCGGCGCATGGTGCTGCACTATGCCAGACTTTGCGCGCAAGCCGGCGGTGTCGATGCCTTCCTGATCGGCAGCGAGTTGCGCGGCCTCACCACCTTGCGCGGTGCCGCCAACAGCTTTCCCTTCGTCGACGCATTGCTGGCACTGGCCGCCGCTGTGAAAACCATGCTGCCCGGCGCCAAGGTCTCCTACGCCGCCGACTGGTCGGAGTATTCCGGTTATCAGCCAGCCAGCGGTGATGTGTACTTCCATCTTGATCCGCTTTGGTCGTCAGCAAATGTGGATTTCATCGGCATCGACAATTACATGCCGATGACCGACTGGCGCGACGGTCATCAGCATACGGATTATCTGGGTGGCACCCGTTCCATCTACGACGTGAATTACCTGCGTGCCGGGATCGCCGGCGGCGAGGGCTATGACTGGTATTATGCCAGTGACGCGGCCCGGGCTGGCCAGACGCGCAGCCCGATCAGCGACGGCGCCTACGGCAAGCCCTGGGTGTTCCGTTACAAGGATGTGAAATCCTGGTGGTCGAATTTTCATTACAATCGCCCAGGCGGCATCGAGGCTTTGACGCACACCGCCTGGGTGCCGCAATCGAAACCCGTCTGGTTCACCGAGACCGGCTGTCCGGCCGTCGACAAGGGCTCCAACCAGCCCAATGCCTTCATCGATCTGAAATCGTCGGAAAGCCTGCTGCCGTATTTTTCCAGCGGGCAGCGCGACGATTTCATCCAGAGCCGGGTGATCGCCGCACTCTCGGCCTATTGGCGCGAACCAGGAGCGCACAATCCGGTGTCGTCCCTCTATGGCGCGCCGATGGTCGATCCGGGCCGCATCTTCCTGTGGGCCTGGGACGCGAGGCCATATCCCTATTTTCCGGCCCGCACCGATTTGTGGGCGGACGGGGTCAATTTCGCCCGTGGCCATTGGCTGAACGGGCGCATCGGCGCCGTGCCGCTGGCCAGCCTGATCGTCGCGGTCTGTGCCAGTTATGGCTTTACCAATGTCGACGTGCAGGGTGTCGAGGGCCTGGCCGATGGCTTCGCCATCGACCGGGCGATGTCGGTGCGTGATGCGCTGGAAGGCCTGTTGCAGGCCTATGGCATCGACGCGTTGGAAAGTGCCGGCGTGTTGAAGTTCCGGGCGCGCAGCCGCGCCGCTCTCACCAGTGCCACGGCCGACGATCTCGTCGAGGCCGATGCGTCCTCGGCACTCTATGCCATCACTCGCGCCCAGGAGACGGAGCTGCCGGCCTCGATCCGCCTGGCCTATGTCGAGTCGGGTCTCGACTACCGCGCCGCCGCCGTCGAGGCCAAGCGCCTGAGCGGCAACAGCGCCCGCGACGTGTTCATCGATCTGCCCTGCGCCATCGAGCAGGCGGCAGCCCAAATACGCGCCGAGATCTTGCTGCAGGAAAGCTGGACGGGGCGCCAGCAGGCGGAATTCGCTCTTGCACCAAGCCGCGCGGCACTCGAGGCGGGCGACGTTGTGGTTCTGCAAACGCCATCCGGAGAGCTGAGCCTGCGCGTCGAGGAAATTTCCGATGGTCTCTATCGCAAGCTGCGCGCCAAGGCCTATCAGGCATCCGTCTACGAGGCGCCGGAAGCGCCGCCGCGCACGCTCACTGCAACCACCGCCCGCATCTACGGCAAGCCCGATGCGTTGATCATGGATTTGCCGATCGCCATAGCCACCGCCGTGGCCCATGCCCCATGGATGGCGGCGGTGGCAAAACCCTGGCCGGGGAGCCTGGCGGTCTATCGCAGCACCGGTCCCGCAACCTTCGCCTTGAACCGCACCATTGAGGCGCGCGCCACCAAGGGCCTGTTGCTCGATCCGCTGGTGGCCGGACCGCTGTTCCGGTTCGACCGCGCCACGTCGTTCACCGTGCAACTGGCGGCAGGCGGGTTGCGCTCGGTCAGCGAGGCGGAACTGCTGGGCGGCATCAACGCCGCCGCCGTGGGCGACGCCGCAAGCGGCTGGGAAATCATCCAATTCGCCACTGCAACACTGGTGGGCACACGCACCTATCGCGTCTCCGGCCTGTTGCGCGGCCAATCTGGTTCGGAGCCGGAAATGCTGGCGTTACGTCCGGCGGGCAGCAATTTCGTGCTGCTCAATACCGCCGTCGTGCAACCTGTCCTGCCGCTGTCTGACGCTGGCCTGACGCTCACCTGGAAAATCGGTCCGGCGCAATATGACATCGGTCCGCGCTATGCGACCATCATCCAGGCGGGCAAGATGCTGGGCTTGCGGCCCTTGCAGCCCGGACATCTGCGGGCGGCGGCCTCGGGCGGCGATGTCGTCATTTCGTGGATCCGCCGTACACGGATCGATGGCGACAGCTGGGACATTGCCGAGGTGAGCCTCGGCGAAGAACGCGAGGCCTATGCGCTTGATATTCTCGACGGCCCGTCGGTGAAACGCAGCCTGACACTCGATGTTCCCTCCTACCGCTACAGCGCCGCCAACATCGCCGCCGACTTCGGCACCATGCCCGCCACGCTCAGCCTGCGCGTTGCGCAAATCAGCACCACGTTCGGCCGTGGCGCCAATCTCTTGAGGACCATCAATGTCTGAGACGCCACTCCTCGGCCTGCCGCTGCTTGAATCGAGCCAGGCGCAAAAACACGTCACGCACAACGAAGCCCTGATGCTGCTCGACGCGGCCATCCAGCTTTCAGTCAAGTCGCGTGTTGCAACAGCGCCGCCCGTATCACCTGTTGACGGTGACCGCTATCTGGTTGCCGCATCACCCACCGGCGGGTGGGCCGGGCAAGCCAGCAAAGTTGCAATCCGCGATGCCGGGGCCTGGCGTTTTGCGATACCGCGCAGCGGCTGGCGGCTCTGGGTGGAAGACGAAGCCAAGCTCTTCGTATTCGACGGCAGCCTGTGGCGCGACATCCAGGATATCGCTGTGCTGGCCAACATGGCGTTGCTCGGCGTCAACACCACGGCCGACACCGGCAACCGGCTTTCGGTATCCTCGCCCGCCGTGCTGTTCAGTCACGCGGGCAGCGACCAGCGCGTCAAGATCAACAAGCAGGCCAGCACCGACACCGCATCGTTGCTTTTTCAAACGGGATTTTCAGGCCGCGCCGAGATGGGCCTGGCGGGCGATGACAATTTTCACTTCAAGGTGAGCCCGGACGGCAGCGCGTGGAACGCCGCCATCGACATCAACAGGACCACCGGTGCGGTCACCTTGCCCAATTCGTCAATCTCCGGGGTAGGCGACGGCAACAAGGGCGACATGGCGGTTAGCGCGTCGGGTGCCGCATGGCGTTTCGAACGCTCGGGCGGTGCGGCGGGTGACGGCACCACCGACGATACGGCGGCCCTGCAGAGCGTGCTCACCGCCGGCAAGTCAGTGATCCTCAACGCCAGCCGCAGCTATCGCATCCGCTCCAGGCTTTCGATCACAGTGCAAGGCACCGGTGTCATTGGCAATGGCGCGACCTTGGTGCTCGACGGCTCGACGGGTGGCTTCGACAATGGCGATGCCGCGAGTGCTTCGCGCTATGGCAGCAATGCGGTGGGCATCTATGCCATCGGTGTGACCAGGCCCAGCGTTACCGGCCTCAAGATCAAGTACAAGGGGTCGCTGGCCGACGACAGCATTGTCGATGACCGCTACGTCGTTGCCATCGCCTTCTTCAATTGCATCGACGCCGAGGTCTCCGGCAATGAAATCTGGAATTTCTCAAAATCAACACGGCTGATCGGCTTTGACGATTGCACCGGCGGCTGGATCGAACGCAATATCATCCGTGATTGCTATACCAACTCCGCCACCGATGGCCAGATCACTGGCATCGTGATCGACGGCGACTCAGGGCAGTTCGGCGGCTCCGGTATTGGCTCAAGCGCCATCCGCATCTGCCGCAACCGCATCATGCGGCTCACCGTTGGCGCCACGTTCCTGGCGCTGAACGGCGGGCGTAACTATCAGACCGATGGCATACATCTCGCAAGCTCCGGTGGCACGCTGGGCAAGGCCCGCGATCTGATCGTCACCGAGAATGTCATCGAACAGGTGGGCGAAGGCATTGACACCTATGTCATCGACTCGATCATCAGCAAGAACACCTTCCGCGATATTTACTCGCATGGCATTCCGCTGAAACACGGCTCGGCGCGCAACACCATCTCCCACAATAATTTCACCCGTGTTGGACGGGCCTTCATTGGCGTCTTTCCGGTCAATGCCAACAACATCGAATTCGTCCGCGATGTCGTTTCGGTGTTGCGGACGTCGAATATAACCACGGTGGTGACAGCACTGCCGCACCAGTTCGCCGTGGGCCGCAAGCTCAAGCACTCCGGCATTGCCGATGTGAGCTTCAACGACGCGGCCTTCGTGAGTGTCGTCTCGATCATTTCGGCCACCAGCTACACGGTGGCCCAGACCGGGGCCAATGCCTCATCGAGTGGCGGCAAGGCGACAAGTTACATCGGCGTCCAGGACAATAAATTCACTGGCAACAAGGGCTACGGCCTCAACGCCGACGATGTGTGGCTGGGCAGCAGTTATGCGGTGTTGATCTCCACGAACACCGATCCCGCCTATTTCCAGCCCAGCAACAATGTATTCTCCAATAATTCCTGGGATCTCGGCAATACTGGTGATTTCGGCTACTTCGTCACGCCGGGTTCGACCGCTTCCGGCAACGTTTCGATTGGCGACCAGATATCGAATTACGTCAGCGCCGATTATTCCTACAGCGACGCCTTCGAACTTTACCCAACCCAGCACACGGCCGATGCGCTGGTTTTTGGCCGCCAGGTTGCCTCCATTGATGCGGCACCGCTGCTTGCCTCCTTTGAAACCACCGCGGCGTGGATCAACAACACAGGCGGCGGCACGGCCACGCGGCTCATCGACCCGACGGCGCTGACCGCGCAGCATTTGACGCGATTTTCAGTCACCAATGCCACGCGCTGGGAATGGCCCGACTTTTTTCCCTATGACAGCGCCAAGCTGCACAGGATGACCGTCCGTATACGGAGGAATAGTGGCAGCACGGGGAGTTTCTTCCTCGGGCTCATCGGCTTCAAGGCTGACCGTGTGACGCGCGTGTCGCGGACCGGTGCCAATACCTATGCCACGGCGCACTATGTTGCGGTCAGTGCTGTAGCCCAGAGCGGCATCGGCACTGGCTGGACCGAATATACCGGCTATTTCACCGGGGCCTCGGCCTCGCCCAGTTCGGTGGCTGGCACGCTGGCGGCGCCGGCCACCTTGCACTCCGACATCCGCTTCGTCCGGCCCCATGTGATCTGGAACAACGCCACGGGTGATTGCCAGATTGACATGGACAGCGTCAGGATCGAGGTAATCGCCGAGGCCGGCAGCATCACCACCGTGCAGCTTGGCGGCGATGTCACGGTGGCCGGCAAGGCGCTGCTCGATGACGCCGACGCCGCGGCGCAGCGCACCACCCTGGGGCTTGGCACGCTGGCAACGCAGGGCGGCACGTTCAGTGGCACCTCGTCGGGGACCAACACCGGCGATGAAACGGCGGCCGGCATCCTGAACAAGTTACTAACCGTGGATGGCACGGGCTCCAGCCTTGACGCCGATTTCCTCGACGGGTTGTCGTCGGCGGCTTTCCAGCCTGTTGACAGCGACCTGACCACCATCGCCGCGCTAACCGCCACCACCGACAGCTTCATGCAGGCCAAGACCGGCGCCTGGGCGGCGCGGACCATTGCCCAGGTGAAGACCGATCTCGGTCTGACCGGCACAAACTCCGGCGATCAATTGCTGTTCTCGGCCATTGCCGTTGCCGGCCAGTCCGACGTGGTGGCCGATGCCGCATCTGACACGCTGACCCTGGTGGCGGGCACCAACATCACGCTCACCACCAATGCCGCAACCGACACCATCACCATTGCGGCATCGGGCGGCGGCAGCGGACTGACGCAGCCGCAAGTCATGGCCATCACCTCCATGGGAATTTAGAGTGGGAATTTGAACAATGATCCTTTCCTCCATCTCCGACATCATCCGCATCGTCACCACTTCGACGGCGGATATTCACGTTCAGGCGGCATGGGCCGACATCACCACAGCGGCCTTCACGCCGGGACGCACCAATACCGTCATCGTCACGGCCACGACCACCACCATCATCGCAGCGCCCGCCGCTTCGACGCAGCGCCAGGTGAAGCGCGCGATGATTTCCAACCGCCACGCCTCGGCCGCCAACACCGTGAGTGTGCAGCACTTCGACGGCACTACATCGGTGACGGTGTTCTCGCGCACCCTGCTGGCTGGCGAGTCGATCGAGTTTGACAGCACCGGCTGGACGGTTCTGAATGCCGGAGGATCCGTCGTGGCGGCGGGTATTTCCGGGCCGGTCGATGTCCAGGTGTTCACCGCGGCAGGGGCTGGCACCTGGACCAAGCCCACCGGCTTTACGCCGTCCTTTGTCGAGGTCATCATGTTCGGCGCTGGCGGCGGCGGCGGGGCTGGCGCTTCGCTGGCCACAGCCGTTGTGGCCAAAGGCGGTGGCGGCGGTGGCGGCGGCGCTTACAACCGGCGGACTTTCCGGGCTGCCGATCTGGGCGCCACCGAAAGCCTCAACGTCGGAGCGGGCGGTACGGCGGGCGCGCCGGGCGTTGCCGGTGCGGCTGGCGGCAACGGCGGCATAGGCGGCAACTCGACATTCGGCACCACCGTTCTCATGGGGGCCTACGGCGGCGGCGGCGGCATTGGCGGCGCAATTTCGGCGGCGGCGACTGGCGGCGGCGGTGGTGGTGGCACCGGGTCGCCGGGTGCGGTGGGTACGCCGGGCGCCGGAGGACTGCCGGGAGTACCCGTCAACACGGGTAGTTCGGGCGGCACGGGAAGCACCGGGACAAGTTCGGCCATCACCACGCACAATGCTGAAATGGGCGGTGGCGGTGGCGGCGGCGGGGCAGCGACCCCAACCTCCAGCGTTGGCGGCAGCTCTATATATGGCGGAGGAGGCGGCGGCTGCGGCGGGCACCATAACGCCACGCCAGCGATTGTCGCGGGTGCAGCAGGCGGCGCCTCTAATTCAGCATCAGCGGCAGGTGGCGGGGCGGTTGGCACCGATGGTGCTGCCCCCACGGCGGGCGGCGCGGGCAGCAATGGCCATTCCGGGCGCGGTGGGCAAGGTGGCGGTGGTGGTGGCACGACGGTGACGGCCTCGACCGCTGGTGCCGCAGGCGGGGCTGGCGGATCACACGGCGGCGGTGGTGGCGGTGGTGGTGTGGGCCAAAACCCCGGACTGGGTGGCCCTGGTGGTATTGGCGGTGCCGGTGCCATCTATGTGTTTATGTGGTGACGGCCCCATGAGTCTTGAGCGCGAAGTTGGGGCGCTGGAGGCGCGGATGGAAACCGTGGAACAGGAAGTCCATGGCATCCGCGCCGATGTCCGCGAAATCCGCGATGCCCTGGTGACGGCGCGGGGCGGCTGGAAAACCCTGGTGGTGGTCATCGGCCTGTCCACCTCGCTAGGTGCTGCGATTGCCAAGATCCTGCCCTTCGTGTCCTTCCCCCGGCCCTGATTGCACCCCCCCAGAACTGGAGTTGACCATGCAACTGACTGCTGAAGGTCTTGACCTTATCAAGCGCTTCGAGGGCTTCCGGGCCAGGGCCTACCGCTGCCCGTCCGGCGTCTGGACCATCGGTTATGGCCATACCTCGACGGCGGGCGCACCCGAGGTGACCAGCACCATGGAAATCAGCTTGGCCGATGCCGAAATCATCCTGGCCCGCGATGCCGCGAAATTCGCCGAGGGTGTTACGGCGGCCGTCACGGCGAAGCTCAGTGGCCAGCAATTCTCTGCCCTGGTGAGTTTTGTCTACAATGTCGGGCTGGGCAATTTCCGCAAGTCTTCGGTGCTGGCTGCCGTCAACGCGGGCGATCTCGCCGCGGTGCCGCGGCGCCTGCAATTGTGGAACCGGGCGGGCGGCAAGGTGCTGGCAGGCCTTGCCCGCCGCCGCGCCGCCGAGGCCGAACTGTTCTTGAGCGATGCGCCCGAGATAGTGGCCACGTCCGCATCAGGCGACGTTTCGCCGGAGCCGGGAAAAACCTTGCGCCACAGTTCGACGGTCTGGGCGGCGATTCTGTCCGCGCTGGCCGGGGCCATTCCGGCCCTGGCGCCAACCTTGGGCTTCGCCCTGACCTGGCCGTTCACCTGTCTGGCGTTGTCGCTGCTGACCGGTGCTGCCGCATGGATTGTGCGCGAGAGACTGATGAAAGCCATTCAGGAGGGTATATAATGGTGTTTCCGTTGGCACTAGTGGCGCAGATCGCCGGGGGGCTGGTGCAAGGCCCGCTGTCGAAGGTGCTCGACGCCTATATTTCCGACGTCGAACTGCGCCGCAAGCTGGCCGCCGAGCTGGAAACCCAGTTCATGGCCTATTTGTCGAAATCAACCGAACTCGGGACCAGCGTCGTCCTCGCCGAAACCCAGTCGGAACACTGGCTGACGCGCAGCTGGCGCCCGGTTTTGATGCTGGTGCTGATGGGATTCCTGCTGGTCTTCGGCCTCATCCTGCCACTGGCTGACCTGTTGGCCGGCCATCAAATCCCCTTCCAGCCGCGCTGGCAGCTGCTGCCCGGCGGCTTCTGGGACTTCCTGTCGGTGGGCATGGGCGGCTATATCGGCGGCAGATCGCTGGAGAAGGTGGCGGGAGTGGTGTTTCCGGAGCGGGGGGCTTCGCGCCACAACGGCTCCAACCACTGAGCTGGCTTGCGTTTGGACGTGGCAACCCCATATCCACTCCTACTGTGATCCATATCACAGTTCCATTCATCTTCAGTTCAGGTTCGGGCTGGTAGAAGAGGGGTCGATAGAGGAATTGGGTTCATGCGCAAGGGTATTTTCATAGCAGCTTTGATGCTGACCGCCATGATGGGCGCGGATTCGGCCTTTGCACAGGCCAGGGTCATGGCACCGAATATGGCGCCGAAGATGGCCAAACCGCCCATCATTCTGATGATTCCGCCCTCGGCCGCCCTGTCGGCAGCGGCGAGGAGTGCGCCGGGCGCCAAGGCCATCGGCGTGAAGCTTCGCGGAAATGTGTTTGTTGTCAAATTGAAACAAGGTAATACGATTCTGCAGAGGCGGATCGCAGCCGGCAGCGGGGCGGTTCTGCCCTAGGTCTACAGGCTTGTTTCAGGAATACGGACATGCGGCTTCTTGTCGTCGAGGACGATCCCGATCTGAATCGCCAACTGTCCGCTGCCTTGAAGGATGCGGGCTATGTGGTCGATTCAGCCAAGGATGGCGAGGAAGGCCATTACCTCGGCGATACCGAACCCTATGACGGCGTCATCCTCGATCTCGGCCTGCCCATTATCGATGGCGTCAGCGTTCTGGAAAAATGGCGCCGGGCTGGCAAGAAAATGCCGGTGCTGATCTTGACCGCCCGCGACCGCTGGAGCGACAAGGTGGCGGGCTTCGATGCCGGCGCCGACGACTATGTCGCCAAGCCCTTCCACATGGAAGAGGTGCTGGCCCGGGTGCGCGCGCTTTTGCGCCGCAGCGCCGGCCACGCCACCAGCGAACTGGCTTGCGGCCCGCTGCTGCTCGACACCAAGAGTGCCCGGGTCACCGTCGACGGCACCGCCATCAAGCTCACCTCGCTCGAATTCCGGCTTCTCTCCTATCTCATGCACCACAAGGGCAAAGTGATCTCGCGCACCGAACTGGTGGAACATCTTTACGACCAGGATTTCGACCGCGACTCGAACACCATTGAAGTCTTCGTCGGACGCCTGCGCAAGAAACTCGGCGCCGACGTGCTGCATACCATCCGTGGCATGGGCTATTGCGTGTCCGAGCCGGATAATGCGGCTTAAGTCACTTTCCACCCGGCTTATCCTGTCCTCCGCCGCCGTCGCACTTGTGCTGCTTCTGGCCGCGGCGCTGCTCTTGGCCACGCTGTTCCAGACGGCACTGGAACGCAATTTCGATGCCCGCCTGCGCGCCGTTCTCGACAGCTTGCTGGCCAAAGTCGAGGTCAGTCCGGTTGGTGCCCCGGTGCTCGACACGCAACTGGCCGATACGCGTTTCAGCCTGCCGCTGTCTGGCTGGTATTGGCAGGTGAAACCGGTAGGCCCGGCGGAGCTTGAGGATCTGGCCTCGGAGTCGCTGCTGGAAAAGCGGCTGGCCAATGACCCCGCAGTGCTGACCAAGCGCGACAGCGAAGGTATCGCCACCTTCTATTCAACCGACAGCAACGGCACCCAGCTGCGCGGCATGGAGCAGGTGTTCAAACTGCCCGGCAGCAAGACTGACTTCTCGTTTCTGGTGGCCGGCAATTTCGACGAGTTGAAAGACGAGATCGCCGCCTTCCGCCAGGCGCTCTTTGCCATCCTCGCCCTGCTTGGCGCAGGGCTGATGGCGGCCATCTTCGTGCAGGTGAAATTCGGCCTGAAGCCGCTGCAAAGGTTGCAGACAAGCCTGTCGATGATCCGTGAGGGCAAGTCCGAAAAGCTTGAAGGCGAGTTCCCCGACGAAATCCAGTCGGTGGCCGAGGAGCTCAACCAGCTGATCGAATCCAATGCCGCCATCATCGAGCGGGCCCGCACCCAGGTGGGCAACCTGGCCCATGCGCTGAAGACGCCGCTCAGCGTTTTGGCCAACGAGGCCAATGCCCATCAGGGCGTACTGGCCGCCAAGGTCATGGAACAGACCCATGTCATGCGCGATCAGGTGAGCATGTATCTCGACCGCGCCCGCCGCGCCGCCCGCGCCCAGGGGCTGGGGGCGGTCACCGAAGTCCAGCCCGTCCTCGACGGCCTGGCGCGCACCCTGCAACGCATTCACCGCGACAAGGACCTGGAAATCACCGTGCGCTGTGACGCCGGCCTGAAATTCCGCGGTGAAAAGCAGGACTTCGAGGAGGCGGTGGGCAACCTTCTCGACAACGCCAGCAAATGGTCCAGAAAGCGCGTCGAGGTTACCGCCGAAGTGGGCAAGGCGACGGCCATTCAGGGCCGCGTCTGGCTGACGCTGGTTGTCGACGACGATGGCCCGGGTCTGCCCGCCGAAAAGCGCGCCGAGGCCCTGAAACGCGGCCGGCGTCTCGACGAATCAAAGCCCGGCTCCGGCCTCGGACTGTCGATCGTCACCGAAACGGCTTCGATGTACAACGGCAGCCTCGTTCTCGATAATGCGCCGTTGGGCGGCCTGCGCGTGATGCTGAAATTGCCCGCCGCGATTTGAGGCCGCGCAAACCCAAACCGCGCCGGCCTGACGGAACGGGGATAACCGTACTCCCCGCGAGGCGCTGTTTACTTGTTAGTTCAATCGCTTGTATATGCTACGGAATGCGCCCAGATCACGCTACGCATTCAGTCAATCGGTGCAATCGATTGCGCTGTCAGCATGGTGAGTTTCGCTGGTTACCCCCGGTCGCGAACTCACGTGTTGGGAGGGCGGATCCCACAAGGATCCGCCCTCTGACGTTATGTTCTACACGGCCTGGGCCTGCGGAACATGGCCGATGACCGGGATGCCACGCTCGCGGTAGGGGGTGCGGCCGTAGAAGGCCCGGTAGCATTTCGAGAAATGCGATGGCGAGGAAAAGCCGCAGGCCAGCGCCACGTTGATCACCGAAAGATCGGTCTGCAAAAGAAGCGAGCGGGCTTTCTTGAGGCGCAGTTCGAGATAATAGCGCTTGGGACTGCGGTCGAGATAGCGCCGGAACAGGCGCTCCAGCTGGCGCGTCGAGAGGCCGGCCTGTTTGGCCAGAAGACTGGGTGACAGGGGCTCCTCGAGATTTCCCTCCATCTCCTCGATGATGCCGACGAGTTTGGGATGGCGCGCCCCGATACGGGCTGGCAGCGACATGCGCTGGTGTTCGCTGTGATGTCGGATCGGCGAATGCAGGATGCCCTCGGCCACCGCCGTGGCCAATTCCGGCCCGTGCTGGCTGGCAATCAGGGTCAGCATCATGTCGAGGGCCGTGGTGCCGCCCGCACTGGTGAAGCGGTCGCGGTCGATTTCGAACAATCCCCCGGTGGCATTGATGTCCGGAAAGGCTTCCGAAAATCCGGGAAGATTCTCCCAGTGGATGGTGCATTTATGGCCATCCAGCATTCCTGCCTCGGCGAGTATGTGGGCCCCGGTGCAAACCGCCCCGATGTCGCTTCCCCGGCGCGCCACCTTGCGCAGGAAGGCGATCAGCCGCTTGTCGGCATGGTGCTGAACATTGAGACCGGCGCAGACAATGATCGTCGCCTGATCGGGGATCGCCGTCATGTCACCGTCGACCATGGCCAGGATATTGTTCGACGCCGCCACCGGCTTGCCGTCGACCGAATGCATGGTCCACTTGTACAGGGCCTTTTCCGACAGCCGGTTGGCAATGCGCATCGGTTCGATGGCCGAGGTCACCGGCATCATGGTGAATTCCGGTACCATGATGAGCGCGAAATGCTGGGGCAGTTGTTTGGGCTTGTCGCCGAACATGGGCGGGAACACTCCTGTTTGCGCCATGTTGAACAAAAACGCCGCGATGTCCATCCGCGTCATGACGCAGCCTGGAAACGACATGGGGGAAAGGGGCGCCGTCGCATTCGTTATGGCCCTGTCGCAAAAATCCATGCGCGGGAGGGCGGCTGGACGCATAGTCGCGTTTGATCCACAATGAGCTCAAACGCGATGAATGCTCCGATCCCCTCCAGCCAGGCGGCCCCTTGCATGTCCCTTGATCCGCTGTCCGCCTTCCTCACGAACCTGTCGATCGAGATCACCGGAAAACAGATCGAGAAGCTCCCCGTTCTGGCCGCCAATCTGAAGCCCGGAACCCGCGTGTTCATCGCGCTGATCGACCCCGCCGATGTGGCAGTGCAACTGGCCGCCGCCAAGCAGCTAAAGGCGGCGGGCTTCTCGCCCGTTCCCCATATCCCGGCCCGCTTCGTACGCGACCTCGACGATCTCAAGAACCGCATCGGCGCGTTGGCGGGCGAGGCGGGCGTCAGCGAAATGCTGGTGCTGGGCGGCGGCGCACCACAACCGGTGGGCCGCTTTGACGCTGCCCTCCGGATTCTCGAAACCGGCGTCTTCGAGGCCAATGGTATCCGCCGCATCGGCATTGCCGGCCATCCGGAGGGCAACCCTGACATCACCAAAATTCATGGCGAAGCGGCACTGCTGAAGGCCCTGAAGGACAAGCAAGCCTGGCTGAAATCGGCGGGGATTGACGGCTTCATCGCCACCCAGTTCCTGTTTGAATCAGCACCGGTGGCCGAATGGGCCAGGGTCTTGCGCGCCGAAGGAGTCGATCTGCCGATCCATGTCGGCATACCGGGGCCGGCGACCATCAAGACGCTGGTCAAATATGCCGCCATGTGCGGCGTCGGCAATTCCGCCCGCTTCATCAGGAAGCAGGCGC
>JBKJQD010000314.1:0-6258 GCA_046594125.1 Aestuariivirga sp. | reverse complement strand
TCCCGGGCTCGCCCGTTGGCCGGCCGAAGTCAGAGCGCAGGAAATCGAAGCCGCAACCCTCGTCGGCCTGGCCGGTATGCTGGGCGAACATCCAGCCATAGCCGCGCTCGAAGCGGGCGGCGGGGGCTGCAGCGCCGCCTTGCGGATTTCGAGCTCGACATCGGAAACCTCAAGCGTGATCGACCGCGCGGCGGCGTCGACAGAGATCATGTCGCCGGTATTGATGAAGATGACAGCGTTGTGGCCAGACCGCCACACACCGCCCATCCGAACTTCAGAGTCCGCAATGGGGCACGGCTCGACTCCCTAGGATGGGTCGAGTGCCTGGTAAAGGGCGCAATCGGGCACGGCTGCGTTCCGCGGGACCGGCGGAACGTCTGAATGGGAAGCCGAAGTCCTAGAAGAATCCCGATGCGCTTACCCGCAGCAGTCTCAGGTCGATATTGTCCAGCCGCCGCTTGACCGCCTGCCTCTCCGGACCCAAAGTCCAGCATTGACGTTTAGCAAAAATGCCATCCAAAATTTATGATGGATTTCAATGTTGATATTTCTGACTATTCTGTCAAGCAAGGGTGTCATGGGAGGAAATCATGAAAATCCATTATGCAAGTGCAGCTATCCTGGGATTGATGGCCGTTACGGCGCCTGCTCAATCCACAGAAACGATCCGGATGCTGGCGCCGACGTGGCTCGGCTTCGCGCCGGTGCATGTCGCCAACGACATGGGTTGCTTCAAGGATGTAGGCATCGAGGTCGTTTACAAATTCGAGGATGACCGATCGAACGTCTTGGCGGCCTATGCCCGCGGCGACATTGATATTGACATGCGCACCGTCGGCGAACATCAGGGCCGGCCACGCGACGCTGACACACCTGGCATCATCATTGGCACGATCGACGAATCCGTCGGCGGTGACGGCGTCATTACCGACACTGCCATTTCGTCTGCTGCCGATCTGAAGGGCAAGACAATTGCGGCCGAGCCCAATATCCCTGCGCGTCTGCTGCTCCAGATGGAGCTCAAGAAGGCCGGACTGACGCTTGCCGATTTGCACATCAAGGACATCGCCACCGCTGACACAGCGGCGGTGTTTGCCGATACCTCGATTGCGGCGATAGCGACTTATGAACCTTTCATGTCGCAGGCGGTGAAGAATTCGAGCCGCCCCGGCGCCAAGGTGTTCATGTCGTCCAAAGATTATCCGGGCATCATCATCGACGTGATCACGGCGCGAAAGGAAGACGTTGCTGCCAATCCGAAGAAATATGCGAGCTTCCTCAAATGCATCTACAAGACCATCGACTTCAGCGTGGCGGAGCCCGAGAAATATGCCGAACTCGCCGCACCGCATTTTGGCCTGACGCCGGCTGAAGTGATGGAAATCCTGGCGACCAGCCTCGCCTACACGCCGTTGAAGGGAGCTTTGGCCTATGTGGGCAAGACGGGCGAGCGCGGCAAACTGCATGACATTTTCGATACTGTTATGGCGCTTAACCTCGAGAATGGTGCAGCCGACAACAAGCTCGATTCGAACCAACAGATCGACAATGCGGTGATCAACAGCATCGCGGCGCCTTGATGGGGCGCTGCGGGCGCCGGTCAATGCCGGAAGGTTGACATGGCCGGCGGTCTATTCACATTCCGTGGCAAATCCACGGCGCAGGCCGAAATTACCATCAGCGTCATCGCGGCGGCGGCCGTGGTGCTGGGGTGGGAGGCGGTGGCCCAGGCAGGCCTGATTCAGCCGCAGTTCCTGCCTGCACCCAGCCGGGTGGTGAGCGCCCTCTGGGGCATGATCACAGGCCAGAGCCTGCTGTGGCATGCGGGTATTTCGACAATGCGGGTCTGGTCGGCATTCCTGCTCGCCGCTGTGATGGCCATCCCCATTGGCATCCTGATGAGCAGTTACCGCATCATTGGTGCTGCACTCGAGCCGATTATCGACTTTATCCGCTATCTGCCAGTGCCAGCATTGGTGCCGCTCTCCATCATCTGGTTTGGGGTTGGCGAAGAGACCAAGATCTTCCTCCTCTGGCTTGGCACCTTCTTCCAGCTGGTTCTTCTGGTTGCCGACGACATGCGCCGCGTGCCGCATGAATATGTTGAGATCGCTTTCACGCTGGGTGCCAAACCGCGCCAAGTGCTGACCGACGTTGCTCTCCGGGCGATGGGACCGACGCTCGTCGACAATTTGCGCATCACGCTCGGCTGGTGCTGGACTTATCTCGTCATTGCCGAGATTGTTGCAGCCGATTCAGGTCTCGGCTTCGTCATCTGGTCGGCGCGGCGCTATGTGAAGACGCCCGAAGTGATGGCTGGCGTGGTGGTCATCGGACTGATCGGGCTGGTGACGGATCAATTGCTGCGCGTGCTTCACCGCCGCATGTTCAAATACGTCTGAGGGCGAGGATTTTGGCGAGCAGCTACCTTTCATTCGAGCAGGTGACCAAGACCTTTGGCACCGTGTCGGTGGTGTCCGAGAGTTCCCTGTCGATCGAGCGCAATTCGCTTGTGGTGTTCCTCGGACCATCGGGTTGCGGCAAGACCACGCTCATGCGGATGGCGGGCGGGCTCGATACGCCGACCACGGGCACAATCCGCCTTGAAGGCGTGGCGGTGACCAAGCCCGACCGGCGCCGCGGCATGGTGTTTCAGTCCTATTCGTCGTTTCCGTGGCTGACGGTCGAAGGCAATATCGCTTTCGGCATGCGCTATCGCCATGATCTTACGGCGGCAGAGGGTGCCGAGCGCGTTCGCCACTATCTCAGGCTCATCGGACTTGAGGATTTCGCCAAATCCTATCCGAACCGTATTTCCGGCGGCATGCGCCAGCGGGTCGCAATTGCGCGAAGTCTGGCGGCGGGCTCGGATGTTCTGCTGATGGACGAGCCTTTTGGCGCGCTCGATGCGCTGACCCGCGAGCGCTTGCAGGTTGAACTCCGCCAGATTCAGGCGGAAGAGGCGAAGACTATCATCTTCGTCACCCATGACGTGGAAGAGGCGGTGTTTCTTGCCGATCGCATCATCCTGTTTTCGGCCCGCCCAGCGCGGATACTGAGGGACATCGATGTAGCTGCCGCCCTGGGACCGGTGCGGAACCTCGACATCCGTGAGAGCGAGGACTTCTTCAAACTGCGCAACGAGGTGCTACACTTGATCCGCAACGAGAGCACCAATGAACATTGACATGAGAGGCAAGGCCGTCGTCATCACCGGCGCCAGCCGCGGTATCGGCCTGGGAATTGCCAGAGGCTTTGCGGCGGCGGGCGCAAGGCTGACGCTGATCGCCGACGACGGGGCGGTGAGCGCTGTTGCGTCATCAATCAGCGCCACCGGCATTGTTGCCGACATCACGGATACCGCCGCAGTTGATCGCGCGCTTCAAGGTCTCGCAGCGATCGATGTCCTCATCAACAATGCGGGGCTGGAGCGGCTGACCCCCATCGGCGAGGATGGCGACGGGGCCGAGGCCACCTTCCGGCGCATCATCGAGGTCAACATCATCGGCACCGAGATCGTGACCAGGCGGGCACTGACCCGCATGGGTGCCGGCGGGTCAGTCATCAATACGGCCTCGATCTGGGGACGGGTCGCCGAACCGCTGTTCGGTGCTTACGTGGCCTCGAAACACGCCATCATCGGCCTAACCAAAACCTGGGCCAAGGAACTGGGCCCACGCGGCATCCGGGTCAACGCCGTTTGCCCGGGATGGGTGAGGACGGAAGCCTCAATGCGGTCGCTCCGACTAATGGCCGAACGCCGGCAGACGAGCGAGGACGAGCTGCTGGCACTCATCGTCGGTGGACAGGCACTGCCAGGCTTGATGGAGCCGGACGATATGGCGGAGACCTACCTGTTCCTCGCCTCCGACCGGGCACGGAACATTACCGGACAATCATTGGGAGTCGATCGCGGGGAAGTGCCATGGTGAATTCAATGACGGCCAAGCGCGTCGTCGTCACCGGGGCTGCCAACGGCATCGGGCTGGCCACGGCGAAAATGTTCCTCAGTGAAGGAGCGAAGGTCATCGGATTCGATCTTGTTGCAAGTGAGGTGCCGATTAAAATCCTGCGCTGCGACTTGACGCGCGAGGCCGATATTGTCAGCGCTGTGGCAGCAGCGGCAGCCGAGCTGGGCGGTATCGATGTGCTGGTCAACAATGCCGGCATCATGAAGGAAGCACCGCTGGAAGCCATCACGGCGGAACTCATCGACCAGCACTACGCCGTCAATGTGCGGGGCGCCATTCTGGTAACACGCGAAGTGCTGCCGCATCTCGGCGATGGTGCCCGCATTGTCAATATCGCATCGGAACTGGCCTACTTGGGCCGGGCCAATGCTTCGGTCTACTGCGCCACCAAGGCGGCGATGCTGGGGCTCACCCGCTCTTGGGCGCGTGAACTGGCGCCGCGCATTCTGGTGAACGCTGTCGCCCCGGGGCCGACCGATACCCCGCTGCTCGCCTTCGACAGCCTGACGGAGGCGCAAAAAGCCCAGGAAACGGCCCATCCCCTGGGGCGCATCGGCAGGCCGGAGGAAATTGCCGCTGCGGTTCTGTTCCTCGCTGGTCCTGGCGCCACGTTCTTCACCGGACAATGTCTTGGCGCCAATGGCGGCGCAGCCATGTTGTGAAAGAGAGTGCAATGACAGACACGGTGTTTCTCGGCGAATTGTCATGGGTTGAGGCTGAAAAAAGGATCGCGGCAGGTGCACCGGTTATTCTGCCGGTCGGCGCCACCGAACAGCATGGCCGCCACATGCCGCTCAATGTTGACGTGGTGATTCCAACGGCAATTGCCGAGCGGGCAGCGCGCCGCATCGGCGGCGTGGTGGCACCAACCATCGCTTATGGGAACCGGTCACAGCCGCGGTCTGGCGGCGGCTCCATCTTTCCCGGCACCATCAACCTCACGGCCCAGACCTATTCGCTTGTCGTTCGTGACGTGCTGTCGGACCTTTTCCGCCAGAGGGTGCGCCGGATTATCGTTCTCAATGGCCACTACGAAAACATCTGGCCAACCATTGAAGGCATCGAACTGGCACTGGACTTGATCGGTCGCGATCGCTGCGATGGGCTTAAAATTCTGCGGATCGATCACTGGGAACTCGTCCGGCCCGACACGCTGGCACGGGTATTTCCCAACGGCTATCCGGGTATCGAGCTTGAACATGCAAGCGTGATCGAGACCTCGATCATGATGACGCTCCGGCCGGAGCTCGTTAAACTGGACAAGGCACTGCACGATGGGCCGGCCAAGTTCCGTCCCTACGACCGCTATCCGATGCAGCCAGACGAAGTTCCGCCCTCTGGTGTGCTGTCGCTGACAGAAGGATCGACCGCCGAAAAGGGCGATTGGCTAATTGCCGATTGCGTCCAGAGAATTGCGGAGATCGCCAAGGAAGAGTTTTCACTGAGTTAAAACGTGACGGAGACCTATCAGCCGATCGATGCGGCCGTCGTGCGGCCTTTCGCAGGGCCTGTGACCTTCATGCGCCTGCCTTCAGTCTCCTGCGCCGCGGGACTCGACATCGCGCTATCCGGCATCCCTTGGGATTGCGGCACCACCAGTCGCGCCAGCTCATGGCCACTGCCGAAGAATAGATGAGCGCTGGCCGCACCACAAGGAGCACCCGTTCGGGCGCAAGTTCCATAGAAGGCAACCCCGGAATAAGGGCGAGGACGACACCGGTCAGCACCAGATGGATTGCTGGCGGAATTTTGAGCCGCGCCGCCAAAACTGCGATGGCAGCCACGATGGCGAGCAAGAGGACGAGAATTTGGATTGTCGGAATCATGGCCGCACAGACGGGTGATTTCGGGCGGAATTCAATGCACGCCGGTCTGGCTGGGCTTCACGTTGGCGCAATCGTTGACGGGGGGTAGCGACAATTTTCGATAATCATAGTCACTTCAATGTCTGTCCTCTCGTCTTCGTCGGGCGCACCCGGATCAGAATTGGGCACAATTCGTCGCTCGAAGATTTGTCGACTGCCTGTCAGGGTCTGGGATTGGGCAAAGCTGATATTTTAGGGATCGGTCGAATGCCTGTTAGGGGCATACGAAGTCCTAGAAGGAATGCGCGATTGCCTATCCCCAAGGGTTCTGGCACCAACAGTGCGTTTCTCTATCCGCCTTGAGGCGCTACGGCGCAGTGATATGATCATTGAAGGGAGGAAATAACAATCACGGCGCGTAGTTGAAATTGAACCCAGTCACGCTTTCAGCGCCGGCAGATCCAAGTCGGGATATGCCACAC
>JBKJQD010000372.1:0-7573 GCA_046594125.1 Aestuariivirga sp. | reverse complement strand
GTTGAACGCAAGGGGTCTATATTTGGAAGACGATGGGAGATTTGTGTTGCACCGCAAATCGAAATCTACCTCTGCCTCTCCCGCCACCCCGGATTGATCCACGGTTCCTGATTGGATGGCGGCAGCGGCTCGCGGCCCAGGATGTGGTCGCTGGCTTTCTCGCCGATCATCAGGGTTGGGGCGTTGAGGTTGCCGTTGGTGACTTGCGGCATGATGGAACTGTCGGCCACGCGCAGGGCCTCGATGCCGATGACCTTGCATTGGTGATCGACGACGGCCAGAGGGTCGCCGGGCGATCCCATCTTGCAGGTGCCGCAGGGGTGGTAGGCGCTTTCGCAGTGCTGGCGGATGAAATCGTCGATCTGTTGGTCGCTCTGGACGTCTTTGCCGGGCTGGATTTCGGGACCGGCGTAACGCTCCATGGCCGGTTCGCGCATGATTTCGCGGGTCAGCCTGATGCACGAGCGCCACTCGCTCCAGTCATCGGGATGCGACATGTAGTTGAACAGGATCGCGGGGTTTTCCTTCGGATTATTGCTCCGTACACGGACGTGTCCGCGTGACTTGGAGCGCATCGGCCCGACATGGACCTGGAAGCCGTGATTGGGAAAGGCCGTCTTGCCGTCATAGCGCATGGCGGCGGGCAGGAAATGATACTGGATGTCGGGATATTCGATGCCAGCGGCCGAGCGGATGAAGGCGCAGGATTCAAAGTGATTGGTGGCGCCAAGCCCGGTGCCGAACAAAAGCCATTCGATGCCGATCAGGCCCTTGGAAAGCAGGTTGAGCTTGGAATAGAGCGTCACCGGTTCCTTCGACATGAGCTGGAAATAGATTTCCAGATGGTCCTGGAGATTTTCACCGACACCTTTCAGCGGCTGCACCACCTCGATGCCTGCTGCTTTCAAAACCTCCGGTGCGCCGATGCCGGACATTTGCAGGAGCTTCGGAGAATTGATGCTCGATGCGGCGATGATCACCTCACGCCTGGCGCGGGCCTGCATGATCTCGCCCGCCACGTCGTATTCGACGCCCACGGCGCGCTTGCCCTCAAGCAGGATGCGATGGGCGAAGGCATAGGTTTCGAGCTTCACGTTATGCCGCTTCAGAGCCGGTTTCAGAAAGGCGTTGGCGGCTGACCAGCGCACGCCGCGATGCACGGTCATCTCCATGGGGCCGAAGCCCTCCTGCTGGTGGCCGTTGTAATCCTGGGTCAGCGGATAGCCGGCCTGGCGTCCGGCCTCGATGAAGGCTTGATAGAGCGGATTGCTGCGCGGGCCGCGCTTCACATGCATGGGGCCGCTGGTGCCGCGCCAGCCTTCTTCGCCGCCGTGGGAATGTTCCATGCGCTTGAAGTAAGGCTGGACATGGCGGAAGCCCCAGCCCTTGGCGCCCATCTCTTCCCAGGTGTCGAAATCGCGGGCATGGCCGCGCACATAGACCATGCCGTTGATCGACGATGAGCCGCCAACCACCTTGCCGCGCGGTGTCGCTAGTCGTCTGCCGCCAAGATACGGCTCGGGATCGGTCTCGAAGCCCCAATTGTAAAGGTTCATGTTCATCGGATAGGACAGGGCTGACGGCATCTGGATGAAGGGTCCCCAGTCGCTGCCGCCGAATTCGAGTACCAGCACCGAGTTCTTGCCGTCTTCCGACAGCCGGTCAGCCATCACGCAGCCAGCTGAGCCAGCGCCGACAATGATGAAGTCGAAGACCCGTGAGTTCATCGCGGACGGCGTCCGATGTCCGACAGGCCTTCAAGTTCGCGGATGCGCGCCTGGGTTTCGGGCCAGCTGGCGTTGATGGTGGCCGAGACCAGGGCTTCGGCCACGAACAGCGGAACGATGTTCGAATCCCAGCTTGAGGGCGCTTCGATACGCAAAGGCAAAGAGTACACGGCCAGTCTCGCAATCGGTGATATCCACTGGTCGGTAATAAGCACGACGCGGGCGCCGCGTTCTTTGGCGCAAGCGGCAAATTCCAGCATGCGGGCGTCATAACGGCGGATATCGAAGATCAGGACGACATCGCTCTTGCCGATGTCGAGCAAATATTGCGGCCAGAAGGACGCGGTGGACGGAACAATCGAGACGCCGGGCCTTGCCATCTGCAGATGGGTCGCCAGATAGCTGGCGAGCGCGTGGGTAATGCGGCCACCGCCCAGATGAATGCGGCGCTTGCGGTCGGCCAGCAACGTGACGATGGCGTCGAAGGCACGATGGTCGAGCAGCTTAAGTGAGCTCGACAGGTTTCCCATGGCGGCGGTGGCGAAGCGGTTGAGGATGTGGGTATCGGGCGCATCGGCCGACCAGCGGTCATGCTTGGAAATCGGGTTCTGCAATTGCGCCGACAATTCAGCGCGCAGTTCTTCCTGAAAAGAAGGAAAGCCGGCAAAGCCCAGCTTCTTGGCGAGGCGCAGCACGCTTGGCGTGGACACGTGGGCCTCCCTGGCGAATTCGGTGATGCTGACCAGTCCCGCCATGGGGTAGTTGGCGAAGAGCGCCGACATCAGCTTGCGCTCGGCGGCGGTCAGGTTGTCCGATTTCAGGCGCAGACGCTCGGCAATGGTGTTGCGCTGCTGGGCTCGCATGGCTGGTCCTTTTTGGTCTGGCGGCAATGTAACGAATTTGACAGTGCGATTACAATCTGAAATTATCACTACAGTATTGCAGACGTGCCGGTTTCGGAGAATGTCAGATGGGGGCGAGCCTCCTCGAAGGTGAAGAGAGTCCGCTCATCGTTGTCAATGGCCATGGGGCATCGCCCTATGTTCTGGTCTGCGAGCATGCCGGCAACCGCCTGCCGGGGGCGCTCGGCACGCTGGGTCTGGCGGCGAGTGAGTTGCAACGCCATATCGCCTGGGACATCGGTGCCGGCAACGTGGCGCGCATGCTGTCGCGGCTGATCGATGCGCCGCTGGTGCTGCAGCGCTATTCGCGGCTCGCCTATGATTGCAACCGTCCGCCGGAATCGCCCAATGCCATGCCGGAGGTGAGCGAGTTGACGCCCATTCCGGGCAACAGGGGCCTGAGCCCCGCTGACCGGCTGCGGCGGGTGCGGGACATCTACCGGCCCTTTCATGATGGCGTGGCCGAGGTGCTTGACCAGCGCGCCTGCAATGGCCAGCGCTCCATCGTGGTTTCGATTCACAGCTTCACACCGGTCTACAAGGGCAAGCCGCGCGCCGTGGAACTGGGCATCCTGCATGACCGCGACACTTCGCTGTCGTCGAAGCTGATCAAGAGCTTTCCCAATATCGACGCCCGCCTGAACGAGCCCTATGGGCCGAAGGATGGCGTCATGCACACACTCAATTTTCATGCGGCGGCACGCGGGCTGCAACATGCGATGCTCGAAATCCGCAACGACCTCATCATACAGGAACGCGGTCAGGACGAATGGGCGCAGCGGCTCTCGGTGCCGCTCATTCATGCCGCTGCAAAATAGGGAGACGGCCATGGCCAACGGAATGCTGACACTCGAAGACCTGAAGAACGAAGTCGCCACCGGCACCATCGACACGGTGGTGGCGGCCATGGTGGATTTGCAAGGCCGCCTCGTCGGCAAGCGTTTCCACGCGCAGTACTTCCTTGATAGCGGCTGCGGTGAAACCCACGCCTGCAACTATCTGCTGGGTGTCGATATCGAGATGGAGCCGGTGCCTGGCTACAAGGCGACAAGCTGGGAAAAGGGTTATGGCGACTTTGCGCTGAAGCCCGACATGGCGACACTGCGGCGTACGCCATGGCTGCCGGGCACGGCGCTGGTGATCTGCGACGTGCTCGATCATCGTACCCATGAGGACATTGCGCACAGCCCGCGCGCCATGCTCAGGAAGCAGTTGAAGCGCCTCGAAGCCATGAAGATGAAAGCCTACATGGCGTCCGAACTCGAATTCTTCCTGTTCGACGACAGCTACGAGACCTGCCACCACAAGGGCTACCGTCATCTCAAGACCTCTGCTTACTACATTGAAGACTACGGCATTCTGCAAACCTCCAAGGAAGAAGTTTACATGCGGGCGCTGCGCAATGGGCTTGCCGGGGCTGGCATTCCGGTCGAAAATTCCAAGGGCGAGTGGGGGCCGGGTCAGGAAGAAATCAATGTCAAGTACGCCGAAGCCCTCGACATGGCCGACCGCCACGCCATCATCAAGAATGGTGCGAAGGAAATCGCCTATGGCGTCGGCAAGGCGGTGAGCTTCATGGCCAAGTGGGATTACGGCATGGCCGGCAATTCCTCGCACATCCATCAATCCCTGTGGACGCTCGACGACAAGCCGCTGTTCCTCGACAAGTCCGCGGAGCACGGCATGTCGGACCTGATGAAGAATTATCTGGCGGGGCAACTGGCTCATGCCAGCGAGATTACCTATTTCCTGGCGCCCTATATCAATTCCTACAAGCGCTTCATGTCGGGCACCTTCGCGCCGACGCGGGCCGTGTGGAGCTTTGACAACCGCACGGCGGGCTATCGCATCTGCGGTGCTGATACCAAGGCGATCCGTGTCGAATGCCGGGTGGGTGGAGCCGATCTCAATCCCTATCTGGCCTTCGCGGCGCTGCTGGCGGCGGGGCTTGATGGCATCGACAAGAAGATGGAACTGGAACCCGTGGTGTCGGGCGATATCTACGACACGTCACGCAAGCTGCGCGAAATTCCCAAGACCTTGCGCGATGCCACCGCACTGCTCGATAATTCCAAACTTCTCCGCTCCGCCATGGGTGACGACGTCATCGATCACTATGTGCATACGGCAAAGTGGGAACAGTTCGAATTCGACCGGCGCATCACCGATCTGGAACTGAAGCGCGGGTTTGAGAGGTATTGACTTCCTCTTCCGGCAGGGGAGGAAGTTTGAATTGTATGGAGAGACCGAAGATGACTATCCCGAACCGCAACTTCAACTATCCCACCGCCGTCAAATTCGGCGCCGGGCGCATCAAGGAACTGGCCGAGCAGTGCAAGGCCAATGGCATCCAGCGGCCGCTGTTTGTCACCGATCCGGGGCTTGCCGCCATGGCGATGGTCAAGGACATCGTCGCTGATGTGAAACGGGCAGGACTGGCTATCGAGATGTTCTCGGACGTGCGGCCCAATCCGGTCGAGGCCAATATCATTGAAGGCGTGAAGGCCTACAAGGCTGGCAAGCATGATGGCGTCATTGCCTTTGGCGGCGGCTCGGGACTGGACATCGGCAAGATGATCGCGCTGATGCATGGCCAGACGATTTCGGTGTTCGATCTCGAGGACGTCGGCGACTGGTGGACCCGTGCCGATGCCTCGAAGATTTCACCGGTCATTGCGGTTCCCACCACGGCGGGGACAGGTTCGGAAGTGGGCCGCGCCGGTGTCATCACCCATCCGGTCACCCATGAGAAAAAAATCATCTTCCATCCGGCGATCATGCCCAAGGTGGCGATCCTCGATCCGGAGCTGACGGTGGGCCTGCCACCGAAGCTGACAGCGGCCACCGGCATGGATGCGCTGGCGCACTGTCTCGAGGCCTATTGCGCGCCGTTCTATCATCCACTGTCGGCGGGCATCGGGCTGGAGGGCATGCGGCTTGTAAAGGACAATCTCGCCAGGGCGGTGAAGAAGGGCACGGACATCGACGCGCGCGGCAACATGCTGGTGGCATCGGCCATGGGGGCCACGGCCTTCCAGCGCGGGCTTGGCGCCATCCATGCGCTGTCACATCCCTTCGGCGGGCTTTACGATGCGCACCACGGCCTGCTGAACGGCATCGTCATGCCCTATGTGGTGAAGGCCAACCGGCGCAAGATCGAGAAGGACATCGAACGCGCCACCGCCTATCTGGGCATCAAGGGCGGCTTCAATGGCTTCCTCAAATGGATCCTGGCCTTGCGCAAGGAGATCGGCATTCCGCACGCGCTGAAGGACATCGGCATCGATACCAAGCGTCTCGACGAAGTGGCGGCCATGGCCATCAAGGACCCCTCGGCCGGCGGTAACCCCATCGCCTTCAGCGAAAAGCAGTACAAGGCGCTGGCCAAAAAATGCGTGACCGGCGACCTGTAAGCTAACCGGAGGCCGAGGCTTCGACAACAACTTCAATCTCGGCTTCCCCGGCATTCTGGAAGTCGAGAACGAGCCTGAAACTTGCATGCTGGACAAGCGGAATGCTCAGTCCGATGAGGTGGAGATGCCGCGCGGTGGGCCGCATGGGCAGCGGCTTGCCGGGTTCAAGCGCCATCGCGGCGAGCGGCGGATCATCGTAACGGTTGTTCTGCCGCAATTCGATCAGTGTACAGATATTTGAGCGCGCGCCGATCAATTCATCGGCGGCGCTGCCGTTGTTGACCATCGGAAAAAAGGCCTGGCCATCAGTTTGTTGTGACGGCAGCGCCCAGGCGTGACCGATGGCGATGTTTCCGATCTTGACGGAATGGGCGCGGGCCATGGCGGGAAATGCCAGCAGGGCCACAAGGAAGGTGCGCCTACGCATGCGATGACAATCCCGGTTCAAACATCTAACCGGCAAACCTCACCGCATGGATTGGCGGCAGGCTTGTGCTCACTGTTTGCCATTCATCGCCCTGGTCCTCGCTCAGCCACAGGTTTCCCGTGGTCGAGCCGAAGGCCAGCTTATCACCGGTGCCGTCGCCAGCCAGTCCGTGGCGGAAGACGATGTCGTAGGAATGCTTGCCGGGCAGACCTTTGGAGAGGACGTCGAAGCTCTTGCCGCCGTCCCTGGTGCGTGTCACCACCAGCTTGCCATCGACGGGATAGCGCTTCTCGTCCTTGATGCCGGGGACGAACCATGCGGTGTCCGGGTTCCTTGGATGAACCACGACGCCGAAGCCGAAGCTTGAGGGTTTGGCCTTCACCTCCTGCCAGCTCTTCGCCCCGTCAGCCGACTTGTAGATACCGGCATGATGCTGCACCCAGAAGCGCTCGGGATGCGACGGCGACTGCACCATCATGTGCGGGTCCTGGGTTCCGGGATCGTCCCTGGTCGGGCCATCGTCGAAATGCATGCCATGGGCCGATTGCTTCCAGGACGAGCCGCCATCCCCGGTCACCCACACGCCGCCGCAGGAAATGGCGACGCGCACCGTCTGCGATGAGCGTGGATCAACACAGATCGAATGGATGCCGGGAATGTCGGCACCGCCGCCCAGCCACTTGTTGCGCTGGGGCATGTCCCACAGGGGGCGCATCATGTCCCAGGTTGCGCCGTGGTCGCGTGACCGGAACAGTCCGCCCGGCATGGTGCCGGCCCACAAGGTTCCAGGTTCATCGGCACCGCCAGTTTCAAGCGCCCAGATCATCTGGGTGGTCCATTTCACCGGCTTGCCCCAGCCGTCGAGATCGTTGAGGCCTTCGGGTTTTTCTGGATAGGCGGGGGAGGCGATTTCGGTCCAGGTGCCGCCCTTGCCGCGGCGGTGCAGTTTCACGCCGAAGTGGCCATGGTTCAGGGCGGCATAATCGCTGCCGTCGCGCCGGTCGTGCAGGGCAAGCGTGACGTTATCGCCGAGGAACGAACCAACGGCGACTGACCAGCCAGCCTTGCCGCGCTTGACATCAAAGAGGCCCTTGCGGGTCGAGA
>JBKJQD010000239.1:0-4841 GCA_046594125.1 Aestuariivirga sp. | reverse complement strand
TGTTTAGTCCGCAGGAATTGGCGCAGGTGGTTTTCCGCGGACTAAACATGACACCACGCTTCCCCGCTTTGACGTCATGGCCGCGCTGTTTCGCCGCCGCGACGGCGTCACCATGTCGGAACTGAGCCGCATGCTGCTGGTCTCGAATGGCAATGCCACGGCGGTCGTCGACCGCCTCGAAAGGAACGGTCTTGCCCGGCGCACCATATCCCGCACCGACCGCCGCACCATTTACGTGGCCCTGACGGCCAAGGGACTGAAGCAGTTTGAAACGCTGGCCGCCGATCACGAGCGCGAGGTGAATTCCGTGTTTGACCAACTCAACGAGACGGAACTCGAAACCGTAACACTCGTCTTGAAAAATATGGGCAAGGGAGACCGGGCATGACCAAGCTTGCGGATTTCAGGCCTGTCAATTTCTTGTGGCATGTACGCCAGCGCATTGCCACGGTCCGCTTGAACCGGCCCGAGCGCAAAAACCCCCTGACTTTCGAAAGCTACGCCGAACTGCGCGACACGTTTCGCACACTGGTTTATGCGGACGATGTCGATGTCGTGGTCTTCGCATCGAACGGCGGCAATTTCTGTTCGGGTGGCGATATCCACGAGATCATCGGGCCACTGGTTGGCCTCGACATGAAGAGCCTGCTGAACTTCACCCGCATGACCGGCGACCTGATCAAAGCCATGATCGCCTGCGGCAAGCCAGTCATCTCGGCGGTCGATGGCGTTTGCGTGGGTGCTGGAGCGGTCATTGCCATGGCGTCCGACCTCCGCTTGGCCACACCTTCGGCAAAGGCGGCCTTCCTGTTCACCCGCGTCGGTCTTGCAGGTTGCGACATGGGCGCCTGCGCGATACTCCCCCGCATCATCGGCCAGGGCCGGGCCGCCGAACTTCTCTATACCGGCCGCGTGATGACTGCAGCCGAAGGCGAACGCTGGGGATTCTGGAACGCGCTGCATGACGCTTCAGCGCTTGATGCCGAGGCCTTGAAACTCGCAGGCCTCATTGCATCGGGTCCAACCTTCGCCCATGGCATAACCAAAACCCAACTTAGCCAGGAATGGAACATGGGAATCGAACAGGCCATCGAAGCCGAAGCCCAGGCCCAGGCCATCTGCATGCAAACCGCGGATTTCGAGCGTGCCTACCGGGCTTTGCTAATCAAGGAAAAGCCGGTTTTCGAGGGTAATTGACATGGCCGATACCAGCTTTCTTTCCTGGCCCTTCTTCGAAGCCCGCCACCGCGAACTGGCGGGAGCACTCGAAGTCTGGTGCAAATCGCATCTCCCGGCCGGTCATGGCGATACCGACACTGCCTGCCGGTCGCTGGTGCAGATGCTGGGCCGCGATGGCTGGCTCAAGCATACAGGTGCTGACGAGGGCGAGACCCTCGACGTCCGCACCCTCTGCCTGATGCGTGAGACACTAGCCCGCCATGATGGCCTCGCCGATTTCGCCTTCGCCATGCAGGGGCTTGGCATGGGTGCTGTTTCGCTGTTTGGAACCCCCGCCCAGCGAGCCTGGCTGCGGAAAACACGAAGCGGAACGGCCATTTCCGCCTTTGCATTGACCGAGCCATTGGCGGGTTCCGATGTCGCCGCCATGACGTCCGCCGCCACGCGCCGGGAGGGCGGATATGTCCTGAATGGCGAGAAGACCTATATCTCCAATGGCGGTATTGCCGATCTCTATGTGGTTCTGGCGCGCACCGGTGAAGCCCCCGGTGCCAGGGGGCTTTCGGCCTTTCTTCTGCCCGCCGCGGCAGCGGGGCTGGAAATCGTCTCGCGCATCGAGGTGATTGCACCACATCCGCTGGCGCATCTGCGTTTCAATAACATCGAGCTTCCCGAGGCCGCGCTGATTGGCAATCCGGGCGAGGGCTTCAAGATCGCCATGTCGGTGCTCGATGTGTTCCGCTCGACGGTTGGCGCGGCGGCTTTGGGTTTTGCCCGCCGGGCTCTTGATGAAGCGCTCGTCCGTGTGAAATCGCCGAAGACCGGCGGAACCTCGCTCGCCGAATTGCAAATGGTGCAAGGCCACATCGCCGACATGGCATTGGAGATCGACGCCGCCGCCTTGCTCGTCTATCGCGCCGCCTGGACCCGTGACACAGGTGCCACCCGCATCACCAGGGAAGCGGCCATGGCCAAGCTCTACGCCACCGAAGCCGCCCAGCGCGTCATCGACACGGCGTTGCAGCTTCACGGCGGCGATGGTGTGCGCCAAGGCTTTGCTGTCGAGCGTCTTTACCGTGAAATCCGCGCCTTGCGTATTTATGAGGGTGCATCCGACGTCCAGCGCGTCGTCATCGCCCGCGCCGTACTCGGTTGAAAGGATCACCGCCATGACGCCGCCTTTTCAATTCCTCAATCCCGCTGGCTGGAGAACGCCCCAAGGTTATTCAAATGGCGTTGCAGCGTCAGGCCGCATGATTTTCACCGGCGGTCTGGTGGGCTGGAATGCCGGACAGCAATTCACCAGCGACGATTTTGTGGCGCAGACCGCGCAGGCCCTGCAGAACATCGTGGCCGTGCTTGCCGAGGCAGGAGCCAGGCCGGAGCATCTCGTCCGCCTGACATGGTATGTGACAAGCAAGAAAGACTATCTCGACAACCTGAAAGCGCTGGGCCAAGTCTACCGCGACATCATCGGCAAGCACTATCCGGCCATGGCGCTGGTTCAGGTGGTGGCGCTTGTCGAAGACCGGGCCAAGGTCGAAATCGAAGCGACTGCCGTCATTCCTTCGGCAGGAAACTCATGAGCTTTGCTTTCACGTCTTCCGGCCAGATCATCGACGTATGTTTCTCCAGCCAGCTTGCCGCCAACACCTGAAATCCCGACCAGCGCGGCTGTTCTCCGCAATGGACGGTGTGTTCGATTGTCACCGAGGACTTGCCTACTTTGGTGACCATCAGCCGGAAAGTGAGCTTGTCGCCGAAATATGATGGCTTGGAGAAATTGCAGGTGAGGTGAACGGTGGGCGTGCCCCAGCGTTCCTTCCAGATGATTTCATGCCAAGGATATCCAATCGACGTCCAGAATTCCTCGATCACGCCGTTGAGGATGTTGAGGTAGGACGGATAATAGGCGGTGCCAGAAATATCGCAGTCGCCGAAATTCAGCATGCGGTCGGTGGTGAAGCTCACGGTCATGGAGTGCTCTCATGTTGAAAGGCCGGCCGGCAGCATCTTCCAGCCGGGCGTCATCACTAGCATGTGGACAAGCCGGAAGTCAGCCCGCAAAATACCGCTATCGCATTGCGCGACTGCCTTGGTGCGTCCCTCCGGGCCAGGAATTGCAGTTATGAATGGCGCATGCTCAGGAGACCGCGATGACAACCCCGAAAACCTATGATGCCGTGATTGTCGGTGCCGGGCATAATGGCCTGGCCACTGCCATTCATCTTGCCAAACGCGGCTGGAGTGTTGCCGTCTTCGAAGCCAATGCCGAGGCGGGCGGTGCTGTGAAAACCCGTGCGCTGACGCTGCCCGGTTTCCGCCACGACCTCTGCGCCATGAACCTGTCGATGTTCGCGGGCTCGCCGTTTCTGCGTGAATATGGCGAGGCTCTGGGCCGCCATGGACTGGCCTTTGCGCCCGCCGAGGATTGTTTCGCGTCGGTCTTCGACGACGGGACCTGGTTTGGGATATCGAAGACTCTCGACAAGACCATGGCGCGGCTGCGGGCCATCGATCCGCGTGACGCGGAAAGCTGGCAACGGCTGCTGCTGCAATTTGGCGAAGACGCGCCGCACATCTTTGGCCTGCTCGGCAATGCGATGCCGTCATGGGCCGCGGCCAAGGTCATCTGGTCCGCATGGCGCAAGAAGGGCTCGCCATGGCTGCTGGACATGCTGCGCTTTCTTTTGTCATCGCCACGCACCTGGCTCGATGAGAACTTTGCAGACCCCAAGGTGAAAGCAACCCTTGCGGCCTGGGGCATGCATCTCGATTTCGCACCGGATATCGCCGGTGGCGCCCTGTTTCCCTATCTCGAATCAATGACCAACCAGGCCTTTGGCATGGTGATCGGCCAGGGTGGCGCCGATACCATGATCAAGGCCATGACCTCCTATCTCGCCGAACTTGGCGGGACAGTGCATTTGGCAGCACCAGTGAAAGAGATAACCACCGGGCAGGGCGCCGCTGATGGCGTAGTGCTGGCGAGCGGTGAGCGTATCATGGCCCGCAAGGCGGTCATCGCCAATGTGACGCCATCGGTGCTGTTTGAGCAGCTGTTGCCGCAAGGCAGCGGCAATGTGCTGGCCGATGCGAAGTTCCGGAAGTTCCGCGCCGGACCCGGCACCATGATGCTGCATCTCGCACTTGATGGCGCGCTCGACTGGAAGGCTGGCGCAACCCTGCGCAATTTTGCTTATGTGCATATTGCACCTTCATTTGATTACATGACGGCCGCTTATAGTGCAGCCATGGACGGGTTGTTACCGCAAGCTCCGGTGCTGGTGGTGGGTCAACCCACCGCCATTGATCCGGGCCGCGCCCCGCCAGGAAAGCATGTACTGTGGGTGCAGGTACGCGTCTTGCCGAAAATCATCCGTGGCGATGCCGCCAACATCATTGCAGGCAAACAATGGAGCGCCGTGAAGGACGCCTATGCCGGACGGGTGCTTGATCTTCTTGAAGCCCATGCGCCAGGCGCGAGATCGAAAATCATCGGCCGCGCTGTTTTTTCGCCGGAAGACTTGGAGCAGGAAAACCCCTGTCTCTCCGGCGGTGACAACCTCTCGGGCAGCCATCACCTCGACCAGAATTTCCTGTTTCGCCCGGTTGCCGGATACTCGCGTTACCGGATGCCGCTGCAAAAGCTCTACATGTGT
>JBKJQD010000234.1:0-4182 GCA_046594125.1 Aestuariivirga sp. | reverse complement strand
TGTTTAGTCCGCAGGAATTGGCGCAGGTGGTTTTCCGCGGCACGGGTCACACCAAGCAGCCTGATCCACATCTTGAGACGGCGTTTGGACATAGTGTCGATAATTGGAGCGTTCATGCCAGGCCTCCCGGACGGAGCGCCTGCTGGGCAAGCCTGCGCGCTTGATCGCGGCCGGCGAGATAGGGCAGCGGCCATTGAGTTTGCAAGTCACCCTGTTGCAATGCGGCGTGCAGCGTCCAATAGGGATCCGTCAAGTGGGGTCTGGCCAGGCAGACGAGATCGGCGCGGCCCGCCATCAAGATCGAGTTGACGTGATCGATCTCGAAAATGTTGCCGACGGCCATCGTTGCAATATGCGCTTCGTTACGGATGCGGTCGGAAAACGGTGTCTGGAACATGCGGCCATAAACCGGACTGGCCTCCGCCGACGTCTGGCCCGCCGATACGTCGATGATGTCGGCACCGGCGTCCGAAAACATTCGGGCGATCAGCACCGCTTCCTCCGGTGTGACGCCATCGCGCCCCACCCAGTCATGGGCGGAAATTCGCACCGAAAGAGGTTTGTCATGGCCCCATGCTTCACGCATGGCCGCCAGAACCTCAAGCGGATAACGCATGCGGTTTTCCAAGCCTCCGCCATAGTGATCGGCTCGCGCATTTGAGGTGGGTGAGATGAAGGACGAGACCAGATATCCGTGGGCGGCATGCAGTTCGATCATGTCAAAGCCGCAGCGCGCCGCCATACGGGTTGAGTTTACAAACTCCGCTGTGACGCGATCCATATCGGCGCGGTCCATGGCCTTGGGTACCTGGTTGCCGGCCAACCAGGCAATTGCCGAGGCCGAGAGTACGGGCCAGTTGCCGGATTGCAGGGGCGCATCGCCCTCCTCCCAGCCGAGTTGAGTTGAACCCTTGCGCCCGGAATGGCCAATCTGGCAGCAGATTTTCGCTGGCGTTTCGTCATGCACGAAATCGACAAGCCGCTTCCAGGCCGCTTCATGTTCGGCTGCGTAGAGTCCGGGACAGCCCGGCGAAATGCGCCCTTGCGCCGACACACAGGTCATCTCCGTATAGACGAGGCCGGCACCGCCCTTGGCGCGTTCGGCGTAATGCACGAAATGCCAGTCGGTGGGGCAGCCATCGACGGCCTTGTATTGCGCCATGGGCGAAACCACGACGCGATTGACCAGGGCCATGTCGCGCAACCTGAAGGGTGCGAACATCGGCGCGCGGCCCGCCGTGCCGCCCGCTTGTTTCTGAAACCAGTCCTCTGTCTGGCCCAGCCAGACCGGATCACGCAGCCGCAGGTTTTCGTGTCCGATGCGTTGGCTGCGCGTCAGCAGCGAATAGGCGAATTGTTGCGGCGGCATGTCAAGGTAACGCTCGACACGCTCGAACCATTCCAGCGAGTTGCGCGCCGCGGATTGCATGCGCAGAACCTCGACGCGGCGTTCTTCCTGATAGCGCACAAAAGCCTGCTCAATCGCCGGTTCGGAGTGCAGGTATCCGGCAAGCGCTATGGCGGAATCAAAGGCCAGCCGCGAACCGGAACCGATGGAGAAGTGGCTGGTCGCCGCCGAGTCCCCCATCAGCACCACGTTGTTGTGATACCAGCGCTCGCAAATGATGCGGGGAAACTGCATCCACACGGTGGAGCCGCGCAAATGGGCCGCATTGGACATGAGGCTGTGGCCGCCCAGATGCTTGGCAAATATGCCTTCGCAGGTTGCGACCGTCTCCTCCTTTGACATGTTCCCGAAGCCCCAGCGGTCCCAGGTGTCAGGATGGCATTCGACGATGAAGGTCGCGGTGTCCGCATCGAATTGATAGACATGCGCCCACATCCAGCCGTGCCTGGTTTTTTCGAAAATGAAAGTGAAGGCGTCGTCAAATTTCTGATGGGTACCCAGCCAGACGAACTTGCACAGGCGCGTGTCAATGTCCGGCTTGAAGACATCGGCATATTCCCGGCGCACCGATGAATTGATGCCGTCGGCGGCAACGACAAGATCATAGTCCTTGCGATAGTCTTCGGCGGATTTGAATTCCGTCTCAAAGCGCATGTCGACGCCGAGTTCACGGGCGCGCTGCTGCAACAGTACGAGAAGCGTCTTGCGCCCGATGCCGGCAAAGCCATGGCCGCCCGATACGGTGCGCACGCCATTGTGGACGACGGCGATATCATCCCAATAGGCGAAGTTGTTGCGGATGGCGTCAGTGCTTTCGGGATCGTTCTTCTGCATGCGGCTCAAGGCATCGTCGGACAGAACCACGCCCCAGCCGAACGTGTCATTGGCCTTGTTGCGTTCCAGCACCGTCACCTGATGGGCGGGGTTCCGCAGCTTCATGGAAATGGCAAAATAGATGCCAGCCGGACCGCCCCCGAGACAGAGAACCTTCATGGCAACACTTCCCGCTCCCGGCGCGTTGAGCGCCCACTGCAGAATGAGGCTGTGCAAAAATTATTTCAAGCTTAAACTTTGATCTTGAAGTTTCCACGCTTTGGCGCATCATCGCTGACATGGACCTGCTGCTTTCAGACTCCCGCGACGGCTGGACACGCCTGACGCTGAACCGGCCAGCGGCGCGCAATGCCCTGAGCAATGCCTTGCTGGCGCAATTGGCCGGGGAAATCGGCAGGCTGGCGGACGACGCATCGTGCCGCGCCGTGATGATTTGCGGTGCGGATGGAAATTTCGCGGCGGGTGCCGACATCGGCGAAATCGAAACCAAGACCAGTGCCCAAGCCGCAGACGAACCGCGCAAGGCCCATTGGTCACGTATCCGCAATTTTCCGAAACCCATGGTGGCGGCCGTTGATGGCTATTGCCTGGGCGGCGGTTTTGAATTGGCGCTCATGGCGGATTGCCTGGTGGCTGGCCACGAGGCGCGATTTGGATTACCGGAAACCAGTCTCGGCATCATTCCCGGTGCCAGCGGTACGCAACGGCTGATGGCGCTGGCGGGCCGGGCGCGCGCCATGCGCATGGTGCTGACCGGTGAAATCATCGACGCGTCAACCGCTGAAGCCTGGGGCATCGCCGCATGGCTGACCGAGGGCTCCGCCCTGCCGGTGGCGGAGTTGCTTTGCAGCAAACTTGCGGCGCGTGCTCCCCTGGCGCTGATGGCGGCCAAGCGGGCGATCTTGCGCGGCGACGAAACGCGGCTGGATTTTGCCGGTGAGCGCGCTTCATTTGAGATGTTGCTGGACAGCGAAGACAAGCGCGAGGGCATCGCCGCGTTCCTCGCCAAACGCCCGCCGGAATTCAAGGGCCGATGATGGACAAGCCGGTGATCGGTGTCATTGGCCTTGGCACCATGGGACTGGGCATCGCGCAGACTTACGCACAGGCCGGCTTCACCGTTCTGGCGAGCGATGTACAGGCCGCAACGCGCGCTACTGCCATGGCGCGGCTGGATGGCAAATTGTCGGAACGGGCCGCCGCCGGAAAACTTTCACCCGAAGCGCTGAAAGAAACTCTCGCAAGAGTAACGATTGTCGATGGCCCAGAGGATTTCGGCCAGGCAGTAATGGTGATCGAGGCCATCGTTGAATCCATTGCGGCCAAACGGGAGCTGTTTTCCCGGCTGGAAGATACTGTTTCTTCGGATGCGGTTCTGGCCAGCAACACCTCATCGCTGGCGGTCTCGACGATTGCCGAGGGACTGAAATATCCCGGCCGCGTTCTCGGCCTGCATTTTTTCAATCCGGCACCGGCCATGAAGCTTGTCGAACTGATCGGCCATGGGGCCACAAGCGATGCTGCACTCGCAACCGCGCGCCGATTGACCGAGATGGCGGGCAAAGTGGTCATCGCCTGCCCCGACCGGCCGGGCTTCATCGTCAATCGTTGTGCAAGGCCATTCTATGGCGAGGCGCTGGCGCTGCTCGAGGACGGCCGCTGTGCCGCGGAGATTGACGCGGCCATGGTGGCGGCTGGCTATCGCATGGGTCCCTTTGCCCTCATCGATCTGATCGGCGCTGACATCAATCTCGCAGCGACGCGCGGACTGTCAGCGGCGATGGGCGGACATCCGCGATACCATGTGTTCGACAGTCTGGTGGCGCGGGTGGAACGCAATGAACTTGGCCGCAAAAGCGGGCGCGGCTTTGTTTTTCCCGATGCGGCGACTGCGGCACCTGACGATGCTGATCAAGTAGTGCTGCGCATTGAGGCGGCAT
>JBKJQD010000227.1:0-2930 GCA_046594125.1 Aestuariivirga sp. | reverse complement strand
GCGATATTGAGAAGCAACAGCGGGTAGGCGCCGGGGCCAAGCTCCAGATCAGCACCCACGGCATCGAGAACGCCGGAGCGGGCCTTTGATCCCTCGATGACTGTTGCGGCGAACTTGCCGTCGAACTGCGGTTCGCGGAAGACGCAGAGCGCCTGTGACTCCCTGATCTTGTGACGGATCTCCTCAATGCGCTGGGCCGACGGGGCATTGGCCGAGGCGTCCGATATGCTGCCTACCGCGGTCAGCCCGAAACGCTTTTCGAAATAGGGATAGGCGTCATGGAAGACGATGAAGGGCTTGTCCTTGACATCGGCCAGTGAGGCGCTGATCTCGGCTTCGGTCCGGTCAAGTCCGGAGATGAAAGTTTGGGCGTTGGCGCGGTAGATTTCGGCGTTGGCGCTGTCAATTGAGGCCAGGTCTTCGGCCACCGCCGCAGCCATTGCCTTGGCGTTCTCGGGGTCGAGCCAGACATGAGCATTGTAGCTGGCGATCGTTCCGCTTGACTGACTGTCCTGGGTATCGACCACTTCGGGTTCATCCTCATCCTTTTCCCAGGCGCCACCTGCACGGGTTTTCAGTTTGACGACACCTTTGGCATCGGCCATGGCGATGAAGGACTTGCCGTACACCGTCTCGGTGCCACTGATCTGGCCGAGCTTGAATTCGAGAGTCTTGCCGATCATGAACACCAGATCGGCATCGCCCAGCCTGGCAATCTGGGCCGCTGTCAGCCCGGCGCTATGTTCGGAAAGCTTGCCGGAGAATATCAGTTCCGGCGTACCGGTGGCGCCCATGACCGCCGCCACGATGCTGTGGACGGGCATGATCGAAGCCATGACTTTCGGGGACGCTTCGGCCTGGCCGATGGCCAAGAATGTCATGAGCAAGGCGAGGTTGCGGCGCATGTGCTTCTCCACGTAATGTTATAATATAACATATCTGACTTGGCGATCCTGTCAATGGGTGCCGCAGTCGTGAAGCCGTGCGGCCAATGGTTGTGTTGCGCGGCGGCGTGTGTCCTGCCAGTTAGAAGACATGAACCTCGACGTTTCCATCGGTGCGGCCCTGCTGGCGGGGATCATCAGCTTTCTCAGCCCCTGCGTGCTGCCGCTGGTGCCGCCTTATCTGTGCTTCATCACCGGCACCTCGCTTGAGCAACTGGCGCGCGGCGAGGGTACTCTTGCGGTGCAGCGCCGCGCTACCATGCTGGCGGCGCTGATGTTCGTCTTGGGTTTTACCACGGTCTTCGTGTTGCTCGGTGCCAGCGCTTCCTTCGCTGGCCAGTTGATGCGCACCTATCTGCCCATCCTCACCCAGGTGGCGGGCGTCTTCATCATCCTGATGGGCCTCAACTTCCTCGGCATTTTCAAGCTGTCGATCTTCCACCGCGAAGCCCGCTATCATTCCGAGACGCGGCCCGCCGGTCTCATCGGCGCCTATGCGGTGGGGCTGGCCTTCGCCTTCGGCTGGACGCCCTGCATCGGCCCGGTGCTGGCGGTCATCCTGACGCTGGCGGCCAGCGAACAGGACGTGTCCCATGGAGCGGGGCTGCTTGCCATCTATTCGGCGGGACTTGGTATTCCATTTCTTCTGGCGGCGGCGGGGGTGGGCACCTTCATCGGCTTTTTCCAAAAATTCCGGCGCCACATGCTGACGGTCGAGCGGGTGATGGGCGTGTTGCTGATCCTCACCGGCATCATGTTCCTGACCGGGGCGCTGCAGGATTTTTCCTACTGGCTGATCGAGCAGTTTCCGTGGCTGGCCACGATCGGCTGAGGACGATGGGCTGGCCGTGGGGTGTCGCCTTGGCGGCGCGGTCCCAGTCGCTGACGCTGGTCAGGCGCTCGGCTTCGTTGATCAGGCCCTTGCGCACGGATATCAGCTCAAGCGCCGCAAGCCAGCTCTCGTAATAAGCGCGCTGCGGGCGCTGGTGCAGTTCGGCTCCCAGCGTCTCGGCCCATTCGGTCCAGGTGAACAGGCCGGCCTCGTTCAGTTTCACGGCCATGGCAAAGGCCTGGGCTTCCCAGGGTTCGCGGAATACTGGGCCGTCATCGTCCCTGGGAATGGTGGGCAGGTCAGAGAGGTTCAAGATAGGGTTCCCAGAGATCGGCGTGAATGCTATCGCGCGTCGGTCTGCCCCAGACGTCGCTGGCCTTGAAGCGTACCGTATAGAGCCATTGCGGATCCTCGCCCTTGCCGGGGGCGTTGGAGTCCGGAAAGACATGGGCGCCGTGTACCGCGATGATTTCTCCCGGATGGCCGCGCAGGTAACGCGGCAGGCGGGTGTGGCCGGTGGGATGGATGTTGCGGGTGCGGATGCCATCACCGGGCTGGAATTTCTGGGGTGCGGCGGCTGGCCGGACGTAGCCACCGCGTTCATGCACCATGTCCCAAACCTGTGCGGCCCGCAGCACATGGGCTGAATTGGGCTTTGCGGAATCGGCAAGCATGCCAGTCTCGCCCAGCAATTTTGAAAACCCGGCCAGCCATATTTCATAATAGGAGAACCTGAGATACTCCGCAGGCGGACGATTTTCGCAGGCGCTGCGGTCGTGGTCCAGATTCCAGCCGCCATGCTGGCCGGTGGCGACCACCAGTGAGAATACGCGAGCTTCCCACGGCGTGTGGAACACCGGTTCATCGGCCTCGGCGACAACCTTGCCGAATCCCATCATGCCGCCCATGTCGTGGGCGCCGTTCATGCCGCAGCCTCGAGACAGGGTTCCCACAGGTCGGCGACGACACTGTCGCGGCTGGCCTTGCCCCATATTTCGGTTGCGGAAAATTTCACCGCATAGAGCCAATGGGGGTCCTCGCCCTTGCCATGGGCGGACGAGTCGGGGAGCACATGGCAGCCGTGAACCATGATGATCTCGCCCGCATGGCCGCGCAGGTATCGCGGCAGGCGGGTGTGGCCTGGCGGGTGCAGG
>JBKJQD010000172.1:0-11250 GCA_046594125.1 Aestuariivirga sp. | reverse complement strand
CATCGGCCTGATTGTATTGCTGGCTTCTGGCGACCTGACGATGGCCGAGGCCGGTGCGGCCATCGACATGCCGACCATCGCATTGCTCTTTGCACTGATGATCCTGTCGGCGCAATTCGAGCTGTCGGGTTTCTATGGGCTGGTGGCGGCGCGTGTCACCCATGCGGCGCGCAATCCGAAGACGTTGCTCTTCGCCATCATCGTGGTGACCGGTGTGCTCTCGGCGATCCTCACCAATGATGTCGTGGTCTTTGCGCTCACGCCGCTGATCTGTGCCGGGCTGATGGCCCAGGGGTTCGATGTGCGGCCCTTTCTGGTGGCGCTGGCGGGGGCGGCCAATGCCGGATCGGCGGCAACGCTTATTGGCAATCCGCAGAACATCTTGATCGGCCAGGCGGGCGGCCTCGATTTCTGGAGCTATTTACTGGTAGCACTGCCGCCAGTGCTGTTGTCGCTCGCCGCTGTCTACGGCGTGGTGCTGCTGACTTGGCGCGGCAGCCTTTCGGCGCTGGTGACACCCGCATCCGCCGCACGGCCCGCCGTCGACCGCTATCAACTGGGCAAGGGCATATTGGCGGTGATGGTGCTGATCGGCCTGTTCCTGACACCACTGCCGCGCGAGCTTTCGGCGCTGGCCGTGGCGGGATTCCTGCTGCTGTCGCGCAAGCTGTCGTCGCGCGAGATGATAGGCGCCGCCGACTGGCATCTGCTGCTGCTCTTCGTCTGCCTGTTTGGTGTTACCGCCGCATTCGCTAAAACCGGGCTGGCCCAGGACGGATTGCAGTCGCTGGCCGCCTATGGCCTCGTCCCGGAGCGGCTGACGGTGATGACGCCGCTGATGCTGGCAGCCTCCAACAGCATCGGCAATGTTCCGACCATCATCCTGCTTTTGTCAATCGTGCCGGATTTTTCCCATGGTACTCTGACCGGACTGGCGCTGCTTTCGACTTTCGCCGGCAATTTGCTGCTGACCGGATCGCTATGCAACATCATCGTGGCGGAGCGCGCCGCCGTGGCGGGTGCGCGCCTGAGCTTCATGGACTTCGCGCGCTCCGGAATTCCGATGACCGTTATCAGCATGGCGGCGGCGGTGTTCTGGCTATGGCTCATCGGCGCCATGCCGGTTTAGGCCGGCCTCACTCCAGCCCGGCGATGCGCAGGCCGACGATGTAGTCGCGGAGCAAGGGGTTTTCCATGAACTTCAGGCCATCGGCGACCGAGGCCAGTGTCATCGGCGGGCGCAGGTAGATGAATTTTTCCAGCGCATCGCGGGTGCCGGGCAGGTCGCCCCGATGGGCGCGGTAAGTGGCGAGATCGCCATAGGGCCAGGTCATGCCCGGCCTTTCATCCAGCACCATCTGGGCATAGCGGATCGCCTCGCCATAGCGGCCCGCCGCGAGTCCATAATTGGCATCAAGCGCCAGGGCGCGGTCCAGCAACTCAATGGCCTCCGGATTTTCGCGCATGCGGTGCGCCCAGAGATGCGGCAGGGCGCGCATCACCATGTCACAGGCTTCGGCTGCGGCCCCCCGCCGCGCCAGTCTCTCAGCTTCGGCCGGACCCGCAATTCGGGGTGACGGGGCGGTTTAAATCCGCTATCCCGGCTCGCGCCAGTCCCGATAGGGCGCTGGCATCATGGCTCGAAAACCTGGCAGGTCGAATTTATGCGCGGAATCATTCTGGCTGGCGGCAGCGGTACCAGACTTTACCCCCTGACGCTTGCCGTCTCCAAGCAGCTGCTGCCGGTTTACGACAAGCCGATGATCTACTACCCACTGTCGGTGCTGATGCTGGCGGGCCTGCGCGACATCCTGGTGATTTCCACACCCCACGACCTGCCGCAGTTTGAGCGCATGCTGGGCGACGGCTCGGAATTCGGCATCAACCTCGCCTATGCCGAGCAGCCCCATCCCGGCGGTCTGGCCCAGGCCTTCCTGATTGGCGAAAGCTTTCTCCAGGGCGGTCCCGGCGCACTGGTCCTGGGTGACAACATCTTCCATGGCGACAAGCTGCAGGAGAAGTGCCAGGCGGCGGCAGCCAGGCCCTCGGGGGCCACGGTCTTTGCCTATCATGTGTCGGACCCGGAGCGTTATGGCGTGGTGGCCTTCGACCAGAGTGGCACGGCGACTTCGATTGAGGAGAAACCCGCCAAACCAAAATCCAACTGGGCCGTTACCGGGCTTTACTTTTATGACGCCGACGTGGTCGAAATCGCCAAGGCGGTGAAACCCAGCCCGCGCGGCGAACTGGAAATCACCGACATCAACCGCGCCTACATGGTACGCGGCGACCTCAAGGTCGAGCGCCTGGGGCGCGGCAATGCCTGGCTCGATACGGGGACCCATGACAGCCTGCACGATGCCGGCTCCTATATCCGCACCATCGAGTCGCGCACCGGCGAGAAAATCTGCTGCCCCGAGGAGATTGCTTTCAATTGCGGCTATATCGACAGCGAGGCGATGCTCAAGCGCGCCGCGGCACTTGGCAAGACCGAGTATGCGGCCTATCTGCGCCGCATCGTGGCTGAACACGGCAATGAACCACGCAGGTGAATGAGCGATGCAAGTCAACGATCTTGGCCTCGGCGGCGTTCTCGAAATCATCCCGAAAAGATTCGGCGACGCGCGCGGTTTCTTTTCCGAAGTCTTTACCCGCCAGCGCTTCCATGACGCTGGCATCACTCAGGACTGGATTCAAGACAACCAGTCCTATTCGGCCGAGAAGGGTGTGCTGCGCGGCCTCCACTTCCAGGTGGCGCCAGTAGCCCAGGACAAATTGATCCGTGTGCTGAAGGGTTCGATCTTCGACGTGGCGGTGGACATCCGCAACGGGTCACCGACTTACGGCAAATGGGTGTCCTGTGTCCTCTCGGCGGAAAAATTCAACCAGCTTCTCATTCCAAAAGGCTTTGCCCATGGCTTCTTGACACTCGAGGCGGGCGTCGAAGTGCTGTACAAGGTCTCGGCACCCTATGCGCCGCAATGCGACCGCGGTGTGCGCTGGGATGATCCGGCCATCGGCATCGCCTGGCCGCTGGACGGCATGGAACCGGTACTTTCCGACAAGGACCGCAAGGCACCCTGTCTGGCGGAGATCGCCGCCCAAACCGCTTTCTGAAAATACGGGAACCCACGCATGAAAATCATGGTCACCGGCGGTTGCGGCTTCATTGGTTCGGCCGTTTGCCGCCATCTGATCAATGATCTCGGCTTCGATGTCGTCAACGTCGACAAGATGACCTATGCGGCCAGTCCGGGATCGACGGCGCCGGTTGCCGACAGCAAGCATTACCGCTTCCACAAGCTTGATATCTGCGACCGTGACGCCATGCAGAAGGTGATGCAGGACGAAGGCGTCGATGCCGTCATGCATCTGGCCGCCGAGAGCCATGTCGACCGCTCGATCGATGGGCCGGGTGAATTCGTGCAAACCAATATCATGGGTACCTTCGCCCTGTTGCAGGCGGCGCGGGCCTATCATGGCGGCTTGTCCGAACCCAGGAAATCCGCCTTCCGCTTCCATCATATCTCGACGGATGAAGTGTTCGGCGACCTGCCGCTGGACGGCGGGCTGTTCACCGAGACAACGCCCTATGCGCCGTCCTCGCCCTATTCGGCGTCAAAGGCCGCATCCGACCATCTGGTCATGGCCTGGCATCACACCTATGGCCTGCCGGTGGTGTTGTCGAACTGCTCCAACAACTACGGCCCGTATCACTTTCCCGAGAAGCTGGTGCCGCTGATGATCATCAACGGCATGGAGGGCAAGGAATTGCCGGTCTACGGCACGGGCGAGAATGTGCGCGACTGGCTGCATGTGGAAGACCACGCCCGCGCCCTGGCGCTGGTCGCCACCAGGGGGCGGGTTGGCCAGTCGTATAATATCGGCGGGCGCAACGAGCGCAGCAATCTGCAGGTGGTCCAGACCATCGCCGATACGCTTGACGAGTTGATGCCGATGAATTCCGGCACGCGGCGGCAGCTCATAAGATTTGTCGGCGACCGGCCGGGCCATGACTTGCGCTATGCCATCGATGCCAGCAAGATCGAGAGCGAGCTTGGCTGGAAGGCGCGTGAGACCTTCGACACCGGCCTGCGCAAGACCATCGAATGGTACTTGAACAACGGCGACTGGTGGCAACCGCTGCGCGCCGCGCGCTATGCGGGCCAGCGTCTGGGGATGGTCAAACCATGATCCGGCTGCTGGTCACCGGCCGTAATGGTCAGGTTGCCACAGCGCTGGCCGAAGGTGCGGCGCGTCACCAGGGCATTGAAGTGGTAGCCTTGGGGCGCCCCGAACTCGATCTCGAACGGTCCGAAACCATTGGCCCCGCCATCATTGCCGCAAGGCCCGATGTGGTGGTCAATGCCGCCGCCTATACGGCGGTGGACAAGGCGGAAGCCGAGCCTGACCGGGCCTTTGCCGCCAACCGTGATGGTGCCTCTGCCGTGGCCCGCGCCACAGCACAACTCCGGGTGCCGCTGATCCACCTGTCAACGGACTATGTCTATCCGGGCAACAAGCCAGAAGCCTATGTCGAGAGCGATGCCACGGGCCCGCTTGGCGTCTATGGCCAATCGAAGCTTGAGGGCGAGCAGGCGGTGCGCGCCGCCCATCCTGTTGCCCTGGTGCTGCGGACATCGTGGGTTTACAGCCCCTTCGGCGCCAATTTCGTCAAGACCATGCTGCGGGTTGGCCGCGAACGCCCGGTTCTGAGGGTGGTTGACGACCAGCAGGGCAATCCCACCAGCGCCATCGACATCGCCGATGCCATTCTGCGCATTACCGCCGCTTCGCGCTTTCCGCCAGGCGGCGCCACGTTGCATCTGTGCGGTACCGGCTCCACCACCTGGTGCGGGCTGGCCCGGCATATCTTCACAACCAGCGCCAGGCTGGGCGGACCTTCGCCCAAGGTCGAGGCCATCGCCACGGCGGATTACCCCACGCCAGCACGGCGTCCGGCCAATTCGCGCCTGCGCATGGATGCCTTTGTTGCACGCTTCGGTTTCAGCCTGAGGCCCTGGCAAGACGCCGTGGATGAGACGGTGGCACGCCTGCTGCGGGATGGTTAATCTTGGCGGCGGTTATTTCGCACTTGCACCCATGTTCAAATCGTAGGAAAAAGCCTACGGGAGAAGGCGTTCTAAGTCGGTTGGGGTTGTTCACGTGGCGTTATTTCCCGAAATAATCAGACGTGCCGTCAAGGCCCGTCTGGCCAAGACCCTGCCGTTTTCGGGCACCAGCCAGAAGACGTTGCCGTCGGCGTCGATCTATTTCGCCGAACCGTTGGCCGATCTCATCGGTACACAGCGGCAGCATGCGGAGCGTCCGATCCGCAAGATCTCGCGCAATGTCTATGGCTGCGGCAATTGCGCCGTCGTCATCCGCTATGCCAGCCCGCGCGACCTGCGGACCTTGGTGGCGGAAGCCTTCGAGAAGATCTATCTGCTCATCGACGACGACATGTTCTCGCTGGGCGAGGATGATGGATTGCCGGCCGACTACCGCCGCCGCCTGCTGGGCTACCGCGAAGGACCCTTCCGCCGCCTGCTGGATCTGGTCACCCATGTGGTGGCGCCCTCGGAGCGTATTCTGGAATCCTACCGGCGCAAACGCGCCCTGCAACTCGATCCGGCGCAATGCCATCAGGCTGGTGCCTTGGCGCACCATGACCGCAGCCGCCGTTTCGACGTGGTGTTCGCCGCCACGAGGTCGCATCTCCAGGACCTCAATCACATGGCGGTGGCGCTGGCTGAATTCCTCAAGGCCCGCCCTGAGGCGCGGCTCACCACTTTCCTCAACGGCCATGCGCCCCGGTCGCTGAAGAGCATGGCGAACGCCATCCATCTGCCGGTCATGGAGTGGAGCCGCTACCGGGTCTTCGTGGCCGAGAACCGCTTCCATGCTGCTATTGCGCCAGCTCTTGACACGGCCTTCAACCGGGCGCGCTCGATCAGCCGCCTGCATGACCACGCCGCCTTTGGCGCGGCTGGTGTCTATAGCTGCCAGCCGCCCTTTGCCGGCATCGTTTCGGACGGCCAGTCCGGCCTGCTTCTGTCCAACAACCCTGGCGAGTGGCGCGATGCCTTGATTCGTTTGGCCGAATCACGCGAGCAGACACATGGCCTGGCGGCGGGCGGACAAATTTTATCGCAGACACTGGGCGATATGCGGCGGGTTCGTAACTTTTGGTTAAGAGAACTTAATTTTGCCTGATTCGAATGGGCGCCAAAAGCCCTTCATTAACTGTGTTTTGCGGCCGATCTGTTGCAAAAATATCTAAGGCTTAAGGTTTCGGGCGTGTCTTGACGCCATACTGGCGTGATTGCCTTGCTCAGGCATCAGGCGATAGGGTATCTAGACTGGGAACTTGATTCAAGACGCTGCGGGTTGTGGCTGGTGGGACGGCAACTGCCCAGGGGGCGCACAGGGGATGAAGTAGAGTGATGACGCCAACCTTTGTTGGGCGGTTTTTTCTGTGCTTGGCGCTGGTGGCGCTGGCTGGTTGTACGGGAATTGCCCGGCCCGGTCCGGCTGAACTGGCGATCACGTCGAAATCCGCCGATCTTGCCGGGTTCACCCTGATCAACATGGAAGCCGAGAATGTCGCCGACTACCGGGTGCAATCGGTGCGCGACACTGCCGGCACGGCGGGCATTCCATCCATCCCCAAGGTGTCCCTGTCGCCAGGCGATGTCCTGAAGGTGCGAATTTCCGAAACCAAGGACGGCGGCATCTTCGCGCCACTGGCCAGCGGCGGCGGCACGGCCTTTGACAATGTCCGGGTTGATTACAAGGGCACCATCTCCATTCCCTATGTCGGCCGGGTGAAGGTTTCCGGTCTCGATCCCCAGCAGGTGGAAGACCGCATCAGGTCGCGGCTGGCGGGCGTCACCTTCGAGCCGCAGGTCTATGTCGAAATCGCCGCCGACCGCGGCTCGAGCGTGCTGGTCAGCGGCGAAGTGAAGAACCCCGGGCGTTTCTCGCTGATGGACGGCCCGCTGACGCTGATCGATGCCATCTCGAAGGCAGGTGGAGCCACCAAGGCGCCGCATCTCATCGATGTGGTTATCCGGCGCGGCAAAGGCGTCATCCGCATCCCGCTCTCGGTCATCCAGAGCGGACGGAACCAGCAATTGCGCTCGGGCGATGAAGTGACGCTGGAGATAGATTCCAAGGTCTTCAACGCTCTGGGTGCGGTGGGCAAAACCGGTCAGGTTGAATTCAACAAGCCCAATCCGACCCTGCTCGACGCGCTGTCGCAGGTCGGCGGCCTTGACGGGCGCGTGTCGAGTTCCGCTGGTGTTTTCGTCTTCCGCCTGCGCGAGCCCCATGCCTGGGTCGACAGCGACGGCAAGTGGCAGGAAGGCCCGGTGATCTTCCGCTTCAACATGGCCAAGCCCGAGACCATGTTCCTGACTCAGGCTTTTGGCATGCGCCCCAACGACACTATCTATGTCACCTACGCGCCCGCCGTCGAGTGGATGAACACGCTGCGGCCGATCGCCGTGACGATGGCCACGGTGAAGGGTGCCATTGGCTTCGAGAATACCCTGAGCAATAATTTCTGACATGGGCCGGCCCGGCGGCGGAATGAACCCATGACGGTATGCGTCTTCGGCAGCATCAATATGGATGTCACCGCCTATATGGTGCGGCTGCCGAAGCCCGGCGAAACCCTGCACGGCCACGACTACAAACTGGGACTTGGCGGCAAGGGCGCCAACCAGGCGGTGGCGGCGCGCAAGCTCGGATCAGACGTGCATTTCATCTGCCGCCTCGGCGAAGACGATTTCGCCAAGCCTGCCTTGCGCGAACTCGCTTCCTACGGCGTGGGTCTCGACCTGGCTCGCAAGGACGCAGACGGCACCACCGGCATTGCCATCATCAATGTCGGCGAGGGCGGCGAAAACACCATCTCACTGATCGGCGGCAGTAATCTCGCCATGGACGGCAGCGACGTCGCACGTGGCCGAGCCGCCTTGCAATCCGCCGCCGTGCTGCTGCTGCAATTCGAAGTGCCGCTGGCCGCCTCGCTCGCAGCCGCCGCATTGGTGCGCGCCCATGGCGGCACGGTGATCCTCGATCCGGCCCCGGCGCCTGAGGACGGGTTGTCCGGCGACATCCTCAAGGCCATCGACATCATCACGCCCAACGAAACCGAGGCGGGGCTTATTCTTGGCTGGCAGCCATCTGGTCTCGATGAGGGCCTTGAAGCGGCGAAGCAACTGCGCCAGCGCGGCGTGGCCACTGCCGTGGTCAAGCTTGGATCGCGCGGGCTTGCCGTGGCGGCGGCGGGTCTCGAAACCACGCTGCCCGCCTTCAAGGTGACGGCCATCGATACGGTGGCGGCGGGTGACAGTTTCAACGGCGGCCTCGCCCACGCGCTTGAGCAGAAGTTGCCGCTGCTGGATGCCCTGCGCTTTGCTTCCGCCTGCGGGGCGCTATCGACCACCCGGAAGGGTGCTTCAGCGGCGGCACCCACCAAGGCCGAGGTCGAGGCGTTTCTGGCCAGCGCCTAAAGCTGGATTCGCTTGGTCAGCGTGCCATCCACGACCAGATTGCTGCCCGCTATGAAACTCGCGGCAGGACTTGCCAGGAAGACCACGGCATTGGCGATTTCCTCAGGGGTGGCCATGCGGCCCATGGGGTTTTCGGCGAGGGTCGCGGCGAAGCCTTTGGGGTCGTTCACTTCGACATCGTGCCAGAAGCCGCCATTGAAATACGTCGTGCCGGGCGACACCACATTGGCGCGGATGCCCATGGGTGCCACATGGCGGGCCAGCGATTTCATGTAGAAAAGCAGGGCCGCCTTCATCGTCCCATAGGACACGCCGCCATAGCCATAGTCCTCGCTGCCGGAGATCGAGGAGATGGCGATGATCGCTGCGGCCTTGGATTTTTCCAGATGCGGCAAGGCCGCCGTCACGGCGTTCAGCGTGTGCAGGATGTCGACGTCGAAGGCCTTGCGGAAATTGGCCTCGTCGGAGCCTTCCGCCATGGCGCTGGTGTTGCAGACAAGAATGTCGAGTCCGCCGAAATGATTCGCTACAGTATCGACGAAGCTCCGCAGTTTCGGGCCGTCCGCCACATCGAGCGGCTGGCCGAAAGCCTTGACGCCTTTTGCCTTCAGTTCATCGACAGTCGCCGCAACGGCCTTGGCATCGCGGGCGCAGATCGCCACGTCAGCGCCTTCCGCCGCCAGCCCAAAGGCAATCGCCCGCCCGATACCGCGCGTTGCGCCAGTGACAAGCGCGCGTTTGCCCTTGAGGTTGAGGTCCATGTTTTTCCCTGCCGGTACTACCGTGTCGGAATTGGCTTCTCGCCGCGATAGTCGTAGAAGCCGCGGCTGGTCTTGCGGCCGAGCCAGCCAGCTTCGACATATTTCACCAGCAGCGGGCAGGGCCGGTACTTGGAATCCGCCAGACCCTCGTAGAGCACCTGCATCACCGACAGGCAGGTATCGAGGCCGATGAAGTCGGCCAGTTCCAGCGGCCCCATGGGATGGCGGGCGCCGAGCTTCATGGCGGTGTCGATGGCTTCAACGCCGCCCACCCCCTCATAAAGCGTATAGATCGCCTCGTTGATCATCGGCAGCAGGATGCGGTTGACGATGAAGGCCGGGAAATCCTCGGCCACCGCGATGGTCTTCTTCAGCGACAGGGCAAATTCCTTGGCGGTGGCGAAGGTAGGCTCATCGGTGGCGATGCCGCGGATCAGTTCCACCAGTTCCATCACCGGAACCGGGTTCATGAAATGTATGCCCATGAACTTTTCAGGCCGGTCGGTTGCGGCGGCAAGCCGGGTGATGGAGATCGACGATGTATTGGAGCCCACCAGGCATTCGGGCTTCAGGTGCGGACAGAGGCTCTGGTAGATCTTGCGTTTGATCTGCTCGTCCTCGACGGCGCTCTCAATCACCAGATCATAGTCGCCAAAGCCATCATAGGAGGCGACCGGCCTGACCAGCGACAGGGCGGCTTCGCGCTCGGCCTCGGTCATCTTGCCGGATTTCACCCGCCTGGCAAAATTGCCATCGATGGTGGCAAGGCCTGCTTCGATGCGGTCCTTGCTGATATCGTTGAGGCCAACCTCATAGCCAGCCTGGGCGCAGACCTGCGCGATGCCGTTGCCCATTTGCCCGGCGCCGATGACGCCGACTTTTTTGATCTGCATTTTTGTCGAATGTCCGGATTGTACTGAAGGCGGAGCCTATAACGGGTATCCGGCTTGGGCAAGCGTATTTCGCAAGTGCAGCAAAAGCGGTTTCAGAAGCTGATCCCGCGCGGGATCAGCCGGTGCTCGTAGGCCTGGCGTTCGAGGCCCTCGCGGAAGTCCGGGTGGGCGATGGCGATCAAGGCCCTGGCGCGCTCGGGAACGGATTTTCCCTTGAGATTGACCATGCCATATTCGGTCACCACATACATGACATCGGAGCGCGGTGTCGTGACGATGTTGCCGGGCGTGAGATTGAGGACAATGCGGCTTTTGCGTTCGCCACGCTTATCGTAAGTTGACGATAAGCAGATGAAGGACTTGCCGCCGCTGGAGGCATAGGCGCCGCGCACGAACTGCAATTGCCCGCCGGTGCCGCTGATATGGCGGTGGCCGTCGGACTCGGAGGCGGCCTGGCCCTGAAGGTCGATCTGCGTGGTGTTGTTGATCGACACGACGCGGTCGTTCTGCATGATGATATGCGGCAGGTTGGTGTGTTCGACGGGATGGCATTCGAGATCGGTATTGCGATCGAGGCCATCGTAAAGATGCTTTGAACCAAGTGCAAAGGAATAGACGATCTTGCCGGGGTCGAGGGTCTTGCGGGTGCCGGTGATGCGCCCCGCCTTGTACAGGTCAAATATACCGTCGGTCAGCATTTCGGTGTGAACGCCGAGGTCTCGGGCGCCGCTGTCGAGGAGGGCCGTGCAAACCGCGTTCGGCATTCCGCCAATGCCGATCTGCAGACAGGCGCCATCGTCGATTTCCCCGGTGATGAGACGGCCAACGGCGCGGTCGACATCGGTGGGCGGTGGATTGGGCAACTCGACTGCTGGCTGATTGTCGCCCTCGATGATGTAGTCAACCTCGCTGATGTGTACGCCATTGCCGGGGCCTAACACATAGGGGCTGCCATCCGACACCTCGACGATCACCAGCCTGGCATTTTCGATGATGGCGCGGTGCCAGAGGTTCGAGGCGCTGAAATTGAAATAGCCATTCTCATCGATGCGGCAGGTCTTGAGGATGACGATG
>JBKJQD010000355.1:0-6458 GCA_046594125.1 Aestuariivirga sp. | reverse complement strand
GCGGCTGTTCGTCGATTATGCGGGCGACGGGGTGCCGGTTGTGGTTGACCGGCTGACGGGGGAAATCCGCAAGGCGCAAATCTTCGTCGCGGTGCTCGGCGCGTCGAGCTTCACGTTTGCGCGCGCGGCCTGGACCCAAACTCTGGTCGACTGGATTGACGCGCACGTGCATGCCTTCGAAGCGATCGGCGGCGCACCGCATCTGCTGGTGCCGGACAACACGAAGACGGCAGTGATCAAGGCCTGTCTCTACGATCCTCAGGTCAATCGCACCTATGCCGAGATGGCGGCACACTACGACACCGCCATTTTGCCAGCCAGGCCGCGGCGGCCACGCGATAAGGCCAAGGTCGAGCAGGCGGTGCTCATCGTCGAGAGATGGCTTCTCGGGCGGTTGCGACATCGAACTTTCTACAGTCTTGGCGAGGTCAACGCCGCCATCGGCGAACTCCTGAAGCATCTCAACGAGGAGCGCCCGATCCGGCGGCTTGGCGTGACACGGCGGCAATTGCTCGAAGAGATCGATCGCCCGGCGCTCAAGTCATTGCCGGTCGAGGACTATGTCTTCTGCGAATGGCGTGCAGCCCGTGTCGGCATCGATTATCACGTCGACGCCAGGTCGCATTATTACAGCGTTCCCTATCGCTACGCCCGTGCGGCGGTCGAGGTCCGGCTGACGGCGCGAACCGTCGAAATCTTCCTCAAGGGCGAGCGGATCGCCGCGCACATGCGCATGAGCGGCAATCACAAACACACGACCGTTGCCGGCCACATGCCATCCAGCCACCGGCGCTATGCCGGCTGGACGATCGACCGCATCCGTCAGGATACGCTGGCGATCGGACCGGCGACGGCGGCGCTCTGTGAGCTGATCCTGGAGCAGAGATCGCATCCGGAGCAGGGCTTTCGTGCCTGTCTGGGGATCATCCGGCTGGCCCGTCCCTATGGCGCTGTGCGTCTCGAAGCGGCGGCGGAACGCGCCATCGACATCGGCGCCCGCACCTACGGCTCGGTTAAATCCATCCTCGGCAACAACCTCGATCGGCGTCCCGCGCAACAGCGCACCGCGGACGGCGCGGCGATCCTGCATTCCAACATCCGTGGTCCGCGCTATTACAATTAGGAGAGACGACCTTGCTCAATCATCCGACTCTCGATCAACTTCACGCCCTTGGCCTTCATGGCATGGCCAAGGCTTTCGCCGAAATCGATGCGGGCAGCGACGTGGACGGTCTCGGCCATCGCGAATGGCTTGGACTGCTGCTGGATCGCGAAACCTCATGGCGCCAGGACAAGCGGCTCGCGGCGCGGCTGCGCCACGCCAGATTACGCCAGCAGGCTTGCGTCGAGGATGTCGATTACCGCAGTCCGCGTGGACTTGATCGCGCCCTGTTCCAAAAACTCGCCGGGGGTCAATGGATCGACGCCCACGACAATCTGGCAATCACCGGTCCAACCGGCACCGGCAAGAGTTGGCTTGCCTCGGCACTCGGTCACAAAGCCTGTCGTGACAATCGGTCGGTGCTCTACCAGCGTGTCCCCAGGCTCTTTGCAGAGCTCGCCCTGGCGCGCGGTGATGGACGTCATCCGCGCCTTCTGCGCAACCTCGGCCGCGCCGATCTTCTCATTCTTGACGACTGGGGGCTGGAGCCGCTCGATGCCGCCGCCCGGCACGATCTCCTTGAAATCCTCGAAGATCGCTATGGGCGCCGCTCCACCATGGTCACTTCGCAGCTTCCAGTCGACCGTTGGCATGAAATCATCGGCGATCCGACCTATGCCGACGCCATCCTCGACCGCCTCGTTCACAATGCCCACCGCATCGAACTCACCGGCGACAGCTTGCGCCGGACCCGTTCAAAGCAAACCCAGAAAGATTGACCAGACAACCCAATAAATGCCACAAGATTTACGCGCTGGAAGGCGCGCGTCCCCCGGACGATTTGAAATCGGAACGGTGGGTGAGATCATCTCGGAATCCCGGGCGAGATAAGATCGGTATGACCAGGCGACTTCGTCGGAATCCGCAGCCCGTGAGGCCGGTCGCCAATTCATGCGCGACATGCCAAATTTCACAATCAAAAGCTGGGTAGAGTCGTTGCCGGTCCGCGACCGGCGCCAGCTGGATCACTTCGTCGAAGGCTACAGTGCGGCCGGCCTGCCCGATTGACAGACGACAGGCATCAACTCGCACATATCTGGCGGAGGGGGAGGGATTCGAACCCCCGGAGGGCTTGCACCCTCAACGGTTTTCAAGACCGCCGCGATCGACCGCTCTGCCACCCCTCCCGCGTTTCTCGCGGAACCAGCGCTATGTAGCAGGGGACGGCGGCTGGTCAAGCCTTGCCATTACTCGGCGTAGGAGGGATCCCTTGCGTCGAGAAGGCGTTTCATTTCGTCGAAATGCGCCAGATACTGCTCGCGGTCGGCTTGCCATTCCTGGGCGGTCTTTTCGGCCACCTGCGGGGTCATGACATGCAGTTTCTGGCCGGTCTGGTAGGCCAGCACCATGGTGCGGCAGGCGCGCTCGAGATAATAGGTCAGGTCGAAGGCCTCGGCGACAGTTGCCGCGCAAACCAGAATGCCGTGGTTGCCCATCATCATGATCTGCTTGTTGCCCATCAGCCTGGCAATGCGGTCGCCCTCATCGTCGCTGTTGGCCATGCCGCCGTAATCGAGATCGAAGGCGACGCGGTTGTAGTAACGCGCCGAGTTCTGGTCGATGGGCAGGATGTCGGGGTTGGCTAACGCGGCAATCGCCGTGGCATAGGCCGGATGCAGGTGGACGATGCAGCGCGCCTGGGGCAACGCCGCATGCAGGCGGCCATGCAGCGACCAGGCGGTGACATCGGGCGCGTCGGGCCGCTCCATGGTCGACTTGTCGGCGGAATCGAGCAGCAGGAGGTCCGAGGCGCGGATGCGGGTGAAATGCCGCCAGCGCGGATTCATCAGGAATTTCTTGCCGTCGGGCGATACCGCCAGGCTCAGGTGGTTGGCCACCCCTTCATGCCAGTCATGCATGGCGGTGAGCCTAAAAGCCGCCGCAAGGTCGACACGCAATTGCCATTCGTCGGCATCATGTGTCGTGGCGGTCTTGAGTGTCGTAAGGTTGCCCATCATAATCTCCCGGTTCCGGGCGGTGAGGATAACGCAAGCCGCGCGGGGAGGCAAATGTCTGGGGTGGAGGCAGCTATGATAAAAGCGGGTGTGATAGCTGGTGCTATGCTGGTTCTGGCGCTGGCTAGTCAAGCCATGGCGGACAGCGGCGCCAATGGCATGTGGCTGATGGAGAACGGCAAGGTGACGGTGCGCATTTCAAGCTGCGGCGGCAATCTCTGCGGCACCATCGTCGGCCTCAAGAAACCGCTCGACAAGGAAGGACGCCCCAAGCGCGACAAGGACAATCCCAATCCCGGATTGCGCAACCGCCCGGTCATCGGTCTCACCATCCTCAATGGCCTCAGCCCGGAGGGCGATGACCGCTGGAGCGGCACCATCTACAATCCCGACGACGGCAATACCTATGATTCGGATGTGATGCTGGTCAACAGCCGCACACTGAAGGTCAAGGGGTGCGTTGCCTTCGTGTGCAAGACCAAGAAATTCACCCGTATCAATTGAGTCAGTGCATGAAACAGTTTGGCCTTGTGTTTCTGCTCACCGCCGTCCTGGCGCTGCCCGCAGCCGCCCAGTCGCTGCAGGAAGTTCCCTTCGCCAAGCAATTGAAGCTGGCCAAAGTGGGCGATGTCGATGCCCAGTTCGCGGTGGGCGTCGCCTTCGAAAACGGCACCCAGGGCAAGACCGACGGGGCAGAGGCGGCGAAGTGGTACCGCCAGGCGGCACTCCAGGGCAATGTCGAGGCCCAGTTCCGCCTCGCCAGGCTGGTGTTTCGCGGTGCCAAGGGCCTGAAGAAGGACGCCGCCACCGCTTTCAAGCTGTATCAGGATGCGGCTGGCAAGGGCCATGCCGGGGCCATGAATGCGCTGGGCCAGATGTATCAGGCGGGGCAGGGCACCACGGCCGATCCCGCCAAGGCTGCGGACTGGTACCGCAAATCCGCCGATCTCAAGTTCGCGGAAGCCGAAAACAATCTGGCGATGATGTATCTGGACGGCAAGGGTGTGACCCGCGATGTGGCCACCGCCTTCAAGCTCTTCGAGCGCGCCGCCGCCCAGGATGACCCCTGGGGCCTCAACAACTTGGGCGGCATGTATGAAATGGGCTGGGGCGCCAAGCCCGACAAGCCCAAGGCGCTTGAGTTTTACCGCAAGGCGCTGGCCAAAGGCAACACCGCCGCCCAGCGCAACATCGACCGCCTCAGTCCAGCGGCGGCTGCGGTGGCGAAGCCTTAGACTTCATTAACCATACGCGAGAACGCGATGTTTACGATCCCGGCGCAAATACTGGGCTTGTGGGGTTTTTGTCACGCCAGGGGACGGCAAGTCTTTTGCGTGGAGTGAGTGGTGATGGGTCGTTTTTCCGTGTGCGTGCTACTGGCGCTGGGTGTTGCTCTTTCGGGGTGTGCGTCGAAATCCGAAAAACATGCAGCACTTGATCCCTTCGCCGGGAAGGGCAGTCCCTATTACAAAGGCTCAGGCCCCATTCCCTGGGGCGGCGGCAGGACGCAGGTCGGCCAGCCCTATCAGGTGGCGGGCCGCTGGTTCACGCCCAAGGAGCAACCCAACTATGACAAGAGCGGTGTTGCCTCGTGGTATGGCGAGGCGTTTCATCGCCGCAAAACATCGAATGGCGAATGGTTCGACATGGCCCGCCTGACGGCTGCCCATGCGACGCTGCCGTTGCCGAGCTATGTGAAGGTCACCAATCTCGACAATGGCCGTGAAGTCATCGTGCGCGTCAACGACCGCGGGCCTTTCGTCAACACCCGGGTCATCGACCTGTCGAAGCGCGCCGCCGATGTGCTGGGTTACAAGAACAAGGGCAAGACCAATGTGCGGGTGCAGTACATCGGCCCAGCACCGCTCGACGACAATGGTTCGCACCTGCTGGCGATGAACAAGGAGTTGAGCCAGGGCACGCCGTTGCGCCGCATGATTGCCTTGGCTGATCGCAAGCGCGGCCGGGCACCGGCAACGGATGTCCAGGTGGCATCCGTGAAGACAAAGAAGCAGGTGGCGAAGACCCAGTTGGCGGCCTACAGCAAACCGAAGGTCCAGTCGGCACCGCCCCCGGCATCGGGGATCGAAACCTCGTTCTTCGTGCAGGTCGGTTCATTCTCCGATGTCCGCAATGCCGAACGGGTGCGCGATGAATTTGCGTCCGGCTGGCCAGTGCAGTTCATTGAGCTGAACGGCAGTGCCGGGACGGTTTACCGCGTGCGGCTCGGGCCGATTGCCGGGCGCGCCGATGCCGAGACCGCCCTCGAAGGTGCGATTGCCGCGGGCTTCCCCGATGCCCATCTCCTCGCCGCCCAAGCCATGCAGGCGGCACTCTGATAAGCGCGACCGGATTCCTTCTTCGCCGAGTCTCTTAGTGGTATGGGACGGCCTCGGAGTTGTGGTCAAACGCACCGAGCCACATCGTATCTTGCTGATTTCCGACAATGTCCACCATAAGTCCTACGAAATGACTATCGGGGAGGCCCAGATCATCGGCAGAATTTCCACCATCCTGAGTGTGATATGATGGAAGAAACCAGCAGCGGCTTTGGCGGGTACGGCTGGCTGCTTCTGGTGCTGGTTGTGTTTCTGATATTCCTTCCCGCCATCGTTTCTGAAACAAGGTCCAGAATGCCGCTTCAAGCCGCCGCTCTTGGCTTGTCGATTTTGGCGCCGATCATTCTCATGGGGGCGGACTCTTCGGCATTGCATCTCTGACTGGGGCCGCCGTGACGCTGATACTGTTGCCCGTGGCCGGGGGCTGCTGGTTTGCGGGCCTGTTTTGTGGCCTTGCTGCCTTCCTTGATGCCCAGGCTGAGCGGCGCGCCAAAGAGGCAATGTTCCGGATCATCTACAACGAACCCGCCGGACTCAATCCGCCAAAAGCGGTTCTGCAACACAATAAAAAGAAACGGAAAAATGATGCGGCGCCAAGCTAACGGAAATTGCTTCCTCAAGGCAATCCTACCATTTACAAAGCGCCCGAACCTTGCCTATCGCCGTTTCGATGTTGTCTTTCAGTGTCTTTTGGTTGACCTTGACCGGAAGCAGGTAGCTGCCGCCGCCTTCGACGATTTTCACGGTGATGGATCTTTGACAAAAGATCGCGTCCCCGGTGACGATCTTGCCGTGCAAGCCGAGCCGCTCCAGGAGCTTCAACGCATCGGGGATTTCCAGACCTTTGCCGCGCGAGGCTTCGTGTCCGAGAACCGTCTGCAAGCCGCCGCAAAACGCCGGAAGCACATGTTCGGCCTTGCCGCGGTCCGCGAGCGGCAAGGCGCCCAGGATATCGGCCAGGGCGCGCCCATCAAGAAGCCGCAGAGTTTCGGTTGGCGGCGC
>JBKJQD010000462.1:0-6204 GCA_046594125.1 Aestuariivirga sp. | reverse complement strand
AAGCTTGGCTGATCGAGGTTTGTGGCGGGCAAGGCCTTGGCCATGGCGCTGAAAAACGTTCCGAAGACCGCACCCGAAGCGCCGCCGCCTGGCTCGGCAAGACCATGCTCGACGCCGCCCTTCCCGCCGCCCAAGCCGCCGCCTCGGCCACGACTCTGGCCGAAGCGCTGAGCATGGCGGCAGCGGCGGCAGCCGATGGTGCCACAGCAACCGCCACGATGATCGCCACCACCGGCAAGGCCAAGACGCTGGGCGAGCGCTCACTCGGCCACATGGACCCCGGCGCCATATCGCTGTCGATTATTTTTGCGGCCTTCTCTGGCTGACTACAACAACCCCAGCTCCGCCAGTTCGCGGCGCATTTTTTCGCTGATGCCTTCGGCGCGTGAAAACTTCGGCATGTCGGGCGGCGCGTCGGCCGCTTCGAGATAGCGCCAGCCCTGGAAGGCGCGGCGCGGCACCGGCATCACCGGGATGATCTTCGGCTTGAACACGATGCGGCAGCGCACGATGCCGTCGGCGCCGGTGACGGGCTCAAGAGCGGCAATCGGCTGGCGGCACAGGATCATGTTGCGGATCACCCAGTACAGCGAGCCGCCGGCCACCACCTCGCCGCGGCGCTTGGGAAACATGCGGGTGACATGGTCAAGCGTATCGCGGCCCGCCTTGCAGTCGCGCACCCAGTTTTCCAGCTCTTCGATCTCGCTGACGCCGACACAGAGTTTCAGAATATGGAGAGCCATCGGCCCCTTCGCAAAAATGGATGTGGTCCGCCATCTTATGATAGCCTGCGCCCGGGATGAACCGCCACGACACGGTTATCCCGAGAAAAACCCGAAAGGAGACTGCCATGAGCAATGCCGTCGCCAAAGTCATCGAATTGACCGCCGCTTCGCCCAAAAGCATCGAGGACGCCGTGGAAAACGGCATCCGCCGCGCCGATAGCACCCTCGACAGCATCGAAGGCGCCTGGGTGCAGGACATAAAATGCGTGGTCAAGAACGGCAAGATCGCCGAATGGCGGGTCAATATGAAGGTCTCCTTCATTCTCAAGGAGTAACGCGCCGCTCACAGGCTTGTGTGGAATTTGACGCCGACGTGATTGGCAGGTGATGGCCATGCCGGGGCATGGTCGGCTTGCGCCCTGAAGGGGCAGTATGACAACCACGAGGAAACTGAAAATGAAGCATTTTGGAAAATCCGGTGCCGTTCTCGCCGCCGCCGCCCTGACCTTCGCCATGGCTGGCCTGGCGTCAGCCCCGGTCCAAGCCGCCGACGCCAAGGTTCACTGCCTTGGTGTGAATTCCTGCAAGGGCCAGTCGGAATGCAAGACCGGCAATTCTTCGTGCAAGGGCCTGAACGCCTGTAAGGGCCAGGGCTTCCTGTCGATGACCACCGCCGAATGCAAAACCGCCGGCGGCAAGGTCGAAGGCTAACTGGACAACGGGCTGGCGGACCTGCTCTGGGCCGCCGGCCGGATACCTCCCATGCCTCAGCAAAAACCGCCATACCTGGGTTTTGGCCTGGGCCTCAGGCCGCAGCACTATGCGGAAATTCTTGCCACCAGTCCCAAGGTCGACTGGTTCGAGGTAATCTCCGAGAACTACATGGTTCCCGGCGGCCAGCCGTTGCGCATGCTGGACCGTATCGTCGAGCGCTATCCGGTGGTCATGCATGGCGTGTCGCTGTCGATCGCCTCGACCGCCCCCCTCGACATGGACTATCTCGCCGCATTGAAGAAGCTTGCCACCCGCGTTGACCCCAAGTGGATTTCCGATCACCTGTGCTGGACAGGAGTCCACGGCGTCAACCTCCACGACCTCATGCCCGTGCCCTATACTGAAGAGGCGCTGAACCATGTGGCAGGCCGCATCGCCAAGGTTCAGGATTATCTCGGCCGCCGTCTCGTCATCGAGAACGTGTCGAGCTACATCGAATATGAATGCTCCGAGATGAGCGAATGGGAATTCGTCGCCGAACTCGCCAGACGTGCTGACTGCTGGCTGCTGCTCGACGTCAACAATGTCTTCGTCTCCGGCATCAACCACGATTTCGACATGCGCAAATTCCTCTCCGCCATTCCGCCCGAACGTGTCGTGCAGTTCCATCTGGCGGGCCACAGCGAGGGTGACACCTGCCTGATCGATACCCACGACCACCCGGTCTGCGAAGACGTGTGGAAGCTCTATGGCAAGGCGCTGGAGCGCTTCGGCGCCGTGTCGACAATGATCGAGCGCGATGACAATATTCCTCCGCTGGCCGACCTGGTGGCGGAACTTGAGCACGCCCGCGCCATTGCCACGTCGGTTCTCTCCGTCGCGGAGCAAGTCGCATGACGACGCTCGCCGATCTCCAGCATGCCTTGCAAAATTCCATTCTTGGAATGCCAGGCCGTGCCGAGACTCTCATCGCCGCCCCGCCGTCCGGCAGCCGCGCCCAGCGCTTTGATGTTTACCGCAATGGTTATCTGCTGCGCCTCACCGAATTCCTCGCCAATGATTATGATCAGTTGAAATGTTACCTGGGCGAGACCCGCTTCAACGACATGGCGCGCGCCTATGCCACCCGCCATCCCTCGGACAATCCCAACGCCCGCTGGTTTTCACAGCATCTGCCGGCTTTCCTCAAGGACGCCAGCCCCTTCCGGCGGCATCCTGAACTGGCCGAGATCGCCCGCCTCGAACAGGCTCTCAACGATGTCTTCGACGCTCCCGATACGCCGATCCTGGTGATGCAGGACCTGGCGGCCGTTCCGCCTGAAGACTTCGGCATGGCGAGTTTTGAACTGGTGCCGGCCGTCCAGAAGATCATAGTCACCACCAATGTCTCGAGCTTGTGGTCGTCGCTCAAATGCGGCGAGGCCCCGCCCGCCGCCATCGACCTCGACACGCCGGTACAGATTTTGGTTTGGCGCCAGCAATCGGGATCGCGCTTCCGGCTTCTTGGTGATGAGGAAGCCATGGCGCTGGACTGCGTGGCGCAAGGCTTGAGTTTCGCCGCCGTCTGCGAAATGATCGCCATGCACGATGCGCCAGACGACGCGGCAATGCGCGCCGCTGGCTATTTGCGTGGCTGGCTCGAAGCCGAGATCATCTCTCGCGTCCGCCTGGCCGAGGCTGGATCGAAGTAATCGCCATCAATGCGTTTGATCTGGTAGGATTCGACTATCGCGACGCCAATGTTGTAGCGGATCATGAGTTCGGCCAGCCGCTTGCCGTCAATGAGAACGACGCGGCGCGAGACCTGTTCGCAGAACGAAATGGTCGACGGAGAAAAATGGCTGGTGGTCACGAAGATGCCCTTGCCGGCGCGATGGGCGTCGAGGCTTCCTACGAAATCGCGTACGTCTGACACCGGAACCACATTGCCGGGCTTCAGCCGCTTGGCCTGAATGTAAATAAGGTCAAGGCCAAGTTCATCCTGGGCGATCAGTCCGTCGATGCCGCCATCGCCGCTGCGGCCCAGCCTCTGCGCCAGATCGCGGCGCCTGGCACCGTATCCCGCCGCCAGCAGCACGTCGATCACCAGATCCTCGAAGAACACCGGTGGCTGCGCATGGATATGTTCAATAAGCTGGTTGATCAGGTTGGCCTGAGCATAGCGGAATGCCGAGACCGCCTCCACTTCGCTGCCCGATCCAGCCATTGCGGATGGTGCCACGGCAGGCTGCGGCAGGGCATCAGGCCCGTCGCTCGGCAACATGAGTCTCTGAAAATCCAGCAGCATCGCCACTCCTGATCGTGTTCTGGACCGAAATGGACTTAGGCTGACCCCTACTTCACCCTCCCCCTTGTGGGGAGGGCGGGGTGGGGGTGGCCAAGGTCTCGACTCGCGGACCCCCACCCTTGATCCCTCCCCACAAGGGGGAGGGAAATGACATTGAATCAGTCCAAATCCATTCCGGTCTACACCGGCAGCATTAGGCCGGCCGAATTAAAATGACCATAAGGCAATATAGACAGTCGTAACTACTACCCTAAGGTCATTTTCTATTCATTCACGAACTTGCCTTGCTGATGTAGCACTTCACGCCGCTGGATTTGAGCTTCGAGCAGGCGGAACTGGCGTCACCCTGACTTTCAAATCCGACGAACCGCACCCGGTAGAAGATGCCCTTCGAGCCAAGATCGGCTTTGACCACCACCGGAGTCTTGCCGGCCAGCGCCCGGTTGCGGGCTTGCATTTTCTTCCACGTCGACCATGCGGCATTCTCGGTTGCGGCCGATGCGACCTGCACGCTCCAGCCAATGATCGCGGGTGCGGCGGCTTCCGCCACGGCGCTGTCGTCGGCGGGCGCGTCGGGCACCGCTTCAACAGCGACGATTTTTTCCTGGGGTTCCTCGGGCGCCGGAGTCTCTGCCACTACCGCTTCATCAGGAACGCGGTCGTCGATTTTTTTGGCGGAAGTGCTGGCCTGCAGCACCTGCGGCTGTTCACTGCCCGCCAGTGTGGCGGCAACCAGCTTGGCCGGTGGCGCCGCAGCCTCTGGAAGCGCTGTGGCGTGGGCGGCGGCATCGGCGATCGTTGCCGTTGCCATGCCATCGGCTGGAGCAGAGACAACCGCCAGTGCGCTGCCGTCGAGCACGGCAAGACGGGCGCGGGCTGGCTCATAGGACGGATTGGCGGCCAGCGCCTGGGTCAGCGCGTCACGGGCATTCTGCGGGCGGCGCAGCTTTTCATAAGTCAGCGCTTCGGCGAAATAGACGCGCGCCGGATCAGGATGGTTGAAACGCAGCGCCTTGTCGAAATCGGCCAGCGCGAAAAGATGCTGGCCGCTGTCGCGCAACAGTGTGCCGCGGCTGTAATAGGCATGAGCGAACTGGCTGTCGAGGAACAAGGCACTGGTATAGTCCTCGATGGCGCGCGAGGCCTTGCCGGTTTTCTGGTAGGACAATCCGCGATTATAGAGCGCCAGGGCGCGGAGCTTGCCCGACATGGCATCAAGGCGCATGGCGGCGGTGTAATCGTCGATGGCGCGCTCGTGCTCGTTGAGCCTTTGCCAGGCCAGGCCGCGATTGAGCAGCGCATTGGCCAGAACCTCGGGCTCAAGCTGGCGCGATTCGATGGCTTGGGTATAGCTTTGCACCGCACCGGTGGCGTCGCCGCCCTGCAGCGCCTTGTAGGCGACCGAAACAAGCTTGGTGCTGGAAGCGGGTGTGGCGGCGGCCGGACCGGCTACAGCTGCGCTTGCAGCAAGGAACACGGAACAAACAGACGCAAGAAGTACGGTACGGGTGCTCATGGTTCCCGATCATGCGAGATTAGGGTTAAGAAGCAGTTTCCCGCCATGCCCTGAAGGGTTTAGATTGACTTAAGACGGCGGCCCGGACTGTGTCGTTTTGGACGCAAGCCCGGTTCAGACGGGTTGACGAAGCACCCCCTTACCTGTGATAGTGATTTCATGTGGTGCCCGATGACCAGACGGTCGAGGGCCGAACAGGGAACACGGTGTGGACCACCCAATCGGGGCCAAATCCGTGACTGCCCCCGCAACTGTGAGCGGCGAGGGTTCTGGCGAACAGGCCACTGGGCAACCGGGAAGGCAGCCAGGATCTTACGACCCGCAAGTCAGGAGACCTGCCACATGCCGAACGGGCCACAAGCCCGAAACCAACTGGTCGCACGGAGGGTGTCCATGACCGCACGTCTGAATACTGTTTCGCTTACCCTATCGCAGCGCCTTGCCGCGGGTCTCGCCTGCCTGTTCATCGGCGCCACGCTGCTGTACACGGTTGGCCTGTCGAGCATGGCGGTGGCCCACAACACCGCCCACGACACCCGCCACGCCATCGGCTTTCCCTGCCACTGAACTCGTAAGTCAATCATGATCGGGCGAGTTCTCCTCGCCGCGCTCCTTGCCGGGATCGCGGCGGGTTTGATCATGGGGATCATCCAGCATGTGCGGCTGACGCCCCTTATCCTTGAAGCCGAGACCTATGAAACGGCGGGCCAGGCCCATGACGCAGCAGCTGCCGAAGATGAAGGCTGGAAACCCGCCGGCGGCTGGCAGCGCACTCTGGCGACGACCGCCATGGCGGCCATGACAGGTGCGGCTTTCGCCTTGCTGCTGGCTGGTATTTCGCTGGTTGCGGGTCTCCCCATTACCCGCCGGAACGGCGTCGTTTGGGGCCTGTGCGGATTTCTCGCGGTCACCTTGGCGCCAGCCATGGGGCTGCCGCCAGAATTGCCCGGCATGCCGGCTGG
>JBKJQD010000371.1:0-9952 GCA_046594125.1 Aestuariivirga sp. | reverse complement strand
AAGGGCTGGGTGGCCGAAGCCCTGCTCGCCACCAGTCTTATCGCCCAGAAATCCATGCGCGACCATGTCGCCGCCGTTCACAGCGGCTTGAAATCATCCCTCGCCGAAGGCCGCCGCGCTGTCAGCCACATCGCTGGGCGTGACCCGGCCAAGCTCGATGAATCGGGCGTCGTGAGGGCAGCGCTTGAAAGCCTCGCCGAGAACACCTCGGACGGTATTGTTGCCCCCGTCTTCTGGTATGCGCTTCTGGGCCTGCCCGGTATCGCCCTCTTCAAGGCGATCAACACGGCGGACTCGATGATCGGCCACAAGTCGGACCGGTATCTCTATTTTGGCTGGGCCGCCGCACGGCTCGACGATCTGGTGAACCTGCCTTGCTCGCGCCTCACCGGCCTGCTGTTTGCCGCAGCCACCCCGCAGCGCTTCCAGGCGATCTTTGATTGCATGCGCCGCGATGCGCCGCGCCACCAGTCGCCCAATGCCGGCTGGCCCGAGGCCGCCATGGCGGCGGCCCTTGAGGTGAAACTTGGTGGCCCGCGCAGCTATGACGGCCAGACCGTCGACCTCGCCTGGATGGGCGAGGGCCGCACACTGCTTCAAGCCGCTGATATCCGCCGGGGCTTGCGGCTTTACGGCCGCGCCATGACCCTGCTTCTGGGCCTTGTGATCCTGCTCGGCATCATCTTTTAAGGGCCAGCGGCAGGCCCGCCGCGATGAAATAGACTTCGTCGGCAATTTCGGCGATGCGCTGATTGGCCAATCCCTGCTCGTCGCGGAAGCGCCGCGCCAGCGCGTTGTCGGGAACGATGCTGAGACCAACCTCGTTCGACACCAGCACCACGTCGCGGGTGGTGACCTTCAGTGCCTGACACAGGGAGCCCACTTCGGCAGTCACGTCGCGCTCGCGATAGATGAGGTTGTTGAGCCACACGGTCAGGCAGTCGACCAGCACGAAGCCTTCGCCGCACGAAGCCAGGGCACCAACCAGATCGAGCGGCGCCTCGAGCGTCGTCCAGCCATCGCCGCGCTCAGCCTGATGGCGGGCGATGCGCTGCTGCATTTCCGCGTCGAAGGCTTCAGCGGTGGCGATGTAAGTTTTCGGGGCCATCGTCTTGCCCGCCAGACTTTCGGCAAAGCGGCTCTTGCCGGAGCGAGCACCGCCGAGCACCAGTGTCACACTTCTCATGATCGCACTGGCGGAATGCGGGCGATGAAGTGGCCGCGCATGCGGCCGGGCCACTGCCGGAATGGCACTTCCCCAGTCTCGCTCTCGCCATGGGCCGCGAACCAGTCGAGAATAGCCTCCGCTTGCAGCCGCGTGGGCTCGTGGTCGCCGGTGAAATAGCTGAAACGCTCCTCGTCGCGCAGGATGACGCTGCAATGGCGCTTGCAATTCCACAGGCAGACTTGCGTCTGGATATTCACACCCTGCACGGCGCGATCAGCAATCGCCTCGCGCATGTGGGCGATCAGCGTTTCGCCGCCAGTGCGGCCATCAGGGCCGGTTTTTTCCTCTGCCGAATGGCGGCAGGTGGTACACATGACGATGGCGCGCATGGCGAAGTGTCAGTCCGTTCGGGGGATTGCCAAGAGTGTTGTCTTCCATGTAGCAAAGACTTGCCAAATTAACCCAAAGAAAACAGCATGAATTTTAACCGAATAGCCTTTGTAGCGTCTGAATCTCCCGAGGCGCGCAAAGCCATGGCGAGGCTGGTAAAACGGCACGGCAATGCCGCTCCCGAAGAGTCCGACGTGGTGGTGGCGCTGGGCGGCGATGGCCACATGCTGCAAACCCTGCACCGCTTCATGGCGGCCAAAAAGCCCATCTATGGCATGAACCGCGGCACCGTCGGCTTCCTGATGAACGACTATCAGGACAATCATCTGCTGGAGCGCCTGCACGCCGCCGAAACCACCCTCATCCATCCCCTCAGGATGGTGGTCCGCGATGGCAGCGGAAAAACCCACCGCGCCATCGCCTTCAATGAAGTCTCCATGTTGCGCCAGCGCTATCAGGCGGCCAAGCTGGCCATTGCGGTCGACGGCAAGACGCGCATCGGCGAATTGATCTGCGACGGCATCCTGGTGTCGACGCCTGCTGGCAGCACCGCCTATAATTTGTCAGCCCACGGACCAATTCTGCCGGTCAATTCCAGGCTTCTGGCCCTGACGCCGATCAGCGCCTTCCGCCCGCGCGGCTGGCGCGGCGCCATCCTGCCCCATGAGGCCAAAGTGACGATCACCGTGCTGGAACCGGAAAAACGCCCGGTGGCGGCGGTGGCGGACCACGTCGAGGTGCGTGACGTGCGCGAAGTGGTGATTGCCGAAGACCGCAAGCAGTCGGCCAAGATCCTTTTCGATCCCGGCCACAGCCTCGCCGAACGCGTGCTGCGCGAGCAGTTCCGGTTTTAGGCGGCCCGCACCTTTAAACTCTCAATGCCTGCGGGATTCACACATCCGGCCGGCACAGCGGCGGCGGCGGGCCAAGCCATCTTCATTTCCTACTTTATACCAAGGGCCAGAAGAATTGACCGCTTGTCCTCTAACCCTGCTTTGTCATCGCCGGATTTATTCCGGCGACCCATGGAGCAACACATGACGGCGCTGAGCGTGTTGAGCGATGGGTCCCCGGAATAAATCCGGGGATGACAGAATATGGAGGTCACGGTGGTGAAAAGTACTGCATCTGGCCGTTGGTATTATTTGATACTTCAATCTGTCATCCCGGCGAAAGCCGGGACCCATGGAGCGACAGGATCAAACGGCACGGTCAGCGCTTGACGCCCGATGGGTCCCGGCTTTCGCCGGGATGACAGAGTTTTTGGTGAAGTCAACAATCCAGGCACGAATCATTTGTGTGCGTGCCATGGCCTTTTGGGGGAAGAATCCCAGCCTGCCGCCCTACGCGGCGCGCACCAGATCGGCCTTCAGGCGCTTGGCGATGACGCGCGCGCGGTCGGCGGCGAAGCGCCCGACGTATTCGAGGTGCTTGCTGCGCTCTTTCTGCGGCAGCCCCTCGTAGCGCGTCATGAGAGCTTCGATCAGGCGGCGGCCGAATTCCTCGGCATCAAGTGTTATGCCCTCTTCGGCCTCGTCGGTAGCGACATCGCATGCCGCCTGTAAAACCCAGTAACAGCCGGGCGGCAGGCCCGATTTGGTGTGCAAGCTCTTCAAGCCACCCATCCCCTTGCCGCGCATGGCATCGCGTGCCCTTGCCACCGGCATGCCGGTGAGATGGGCCAGCGCCTGCTGCACCACATGCATTTCGCCAAGGCAGGCGGCGCGCACGATGATCGATGGCGTCAGCATCGCCTTCGATACCAGGAAGGGCACGACCCGCGCCAGCTCTTCGTCGCTGGCGTCAACCAGGATGCGCAGGATGGCGGTCTCCTCGGCATCGGCCACCAGTTCGGCGGCATCGTTGGCTGGAACCCAGCCGCGCTCGGCCATCAGCTGGTGCATGCGGTTGGAGGCCCGTTTGGCCTGCATGATGCGGATGTCGAGCGGCAGATCACTGCATGCCAGCAACCGCTCGGTCATGTCGCCGGCATGACCAAACCGCGCATAAAGCATGTGGTACTGGGCCTCATTGAGCTTGACTGCGGCATTGTCAAACAGCAGCAGGCAGAGCGGCAGCGGCATCGACTTCACCGCATAGGCCATGGCTTCGGCACTGATGTCGGGCCTGAGGATGACGCAAGCCTGGCGCGGCTCGTCGCCCACCCTGAGTATGGCCAGCATGTGCCAGTGATCGAGCGACGGCGTCACCGACAGGAACGGCAGGGCTATGGCGTCGTCGTCGGAGATGACCGAGAACAGGATGTCGGCATGAAGCTTCGGCACATGCAGCAAGGCATCGGCAAGCGTTTGGCGGACGCCGTCATCCTCGTCGACCGCCAGCTTGAGGACGATGGGAACCACCTGCTCGCGCTCGGCAATCAGCACGCCGTCCTTGCCAAGAAACTCGGCGAGCTGCACGGCGAGTGCCAGCCGCTGCTCGGGCCCGCCATTGTCGATCACATGCTGGAAGATGCTGGTATCAAGTCCGGGACTGGGTTCGTGGCTCACGGTAAGAACCTTGTGGCAAATATGGCTGAACTTGACCCTGCCACCCAACCTTTAACAATTGGTTCACCACGCCTCTCAGGACTTGTTAAAGCTTCAGTCCCCGTCAGGCGATAACACCGGCCTGCTTCAGCTTGAATTGCAGGAGATCGCGGTCGAAGGGCATCATCAGGACGTCGGCGGCGCCCTCGAGGATGGACAGGCCGATCATGTCGGTGTCGGGCGTCTCGGCATAAAGAAAGACCACGGGGGGCTTGGCGCCGGCCCGGGTACGCCGCAGCCGTTTCACAATATCGCGCGGCCGCACGCCGGAGCTTTCCGCCGACACCATGACCACTTCCGGGGAATTGTCATTGCAGTAGGCCACCGCCTCGTCAGTGCCGGCGAGTAGTGCCGTATCGAGCCCGAGGGCCGACAGCAACTGCTCAAGGCGCCTGCGCTGCGCACTGTCTTCATCAATCAGCAGACATTTTGTCATGTCTACAATTCCTTCCAGCTTCATCTGCACTAATCGCCCCTGCCGTGCTTGCCCCGTTCCCGACTCCTGCGCCCCCGATGGTTAATGAGATATTAACCGGCTTGTCCACAGCTTTTCCACAGGTGTTATGATATTGATATTGTAGAATTAAAGATCGTTTTCAACAGGCTTATCAACAATGGCGGAATTGCGGCGTTCCCGGCCCGTTCACGACTCGCACCGCGACTCAGCGGCAATGCGATACAATCAAAAATAGCAAAGGCGAACCAAGCGCACCTATGATGGCCTTCGCATCCGCCAGGCTTCGGTCACCGTCGCATATTCGCTGTAACCAAGCCGGGCGATCGGGCGCATCGCGGCGGTATTGACCCGGCCATTTTCGATGAAGCGGTCGGCGATGTGAATGCCGACCACCCGGCCAATCGCCATGTGATTTGCGACGTGCCCATCGTCGTCGGGAAGATCGATGATCTTGTACAGCCGGCATTCCAGGCAGACCGGGCTTTCCGCCACGCGTGGCGCCTTGATCAGGCGGCATGGAGCCTTGGTCAGCCGGGCGAGTTCAAATTCATCGACATGCGCCGCGACGGCGGCCGAAGACGCATTCATCGCCTCGCGCAGATCGAACGTCGCCAGGTTGACGGCGAATTCGCCGGTCGCCTCGATGTTGCGCATACTGTCCTTGCGTGGTCCCGAACCGAACACGACATAGTGTGGATTTTCCGCCATGGCGTTGAAATAGCTGTAGGGCGCCAGATTGGCGATACCTTCGGCGGACAGACTGGAAATCCAGCCGATGGGCCGTGGCGCCACCAGGGCCTTGAAGGGGTCGTATTCGAAACCGTGGTCGTTGCGGATGGCGTCGTAGAACATGGGTTCAGAGCGCGCGCAGCAGCGCCGGAAGGTCGGCGACGCTGGCAATGGTGTGATCGGCGAGATGGGCGATGTCGTCATGGCCGGCATTACCGCTGAGCACCGCGACCGCCAGTCCCGCCCCGCCGTTGCGCGCCTCTTCCATGTCATGGGAATTGTCGCCAACCATGGCGATCTCGGAGGCGGCCAGCCCGGTGATTTCGGCAAAGCGCCGGATCATGTCGCCGGACGGCTTGGGTACCGCCACCGTATCAGCCGCGATGATCTCCTCGAAATGCTCGATGACGCCGATATGCGCCATGTGATTTCGCGCCGATACGTGGCTGTCATTGGTGGCGACCCCCAGCTTCATCCCCATGGCGCGCAATTCCGACAGGACTGGCCCCAGCGGCAACAGCGGCGACAGGCTGTCGCGCACCAGATGGGCATAGTCATTGTCGAGGATCAGCGCCTTTTCGGCGATCCCGGCTTCGTCAAGGTCCGGCCACCAGACGCCGATCAGTTGCCGCGTCGTGCCCCCCGCCAGGATCGAACCGGCCAAGATACGGCCCGAGGCCCGGTCGAACCCGGCCTTGGCCATCAGCGCTTCGGCCCCGGCGGCGTCGGTTGCAAACAATTCGGCCAGCATGTGACGGTAGATCGGCACCCAGGTCCGGTTGACGTCGATCAGGGTGCCATCCTTGTCGAACAAGACGCCACGGATGCTCATGCGGCAGCCCAGCGCGTCAACAGGCTGGCGGGATCGGGCCGCGGCCGGTCCTCCAGCGGGGTGGTTGGTGTTCCGAGATAGATCAGTCCCGCCACCTTTTCGTGGGGCGCCAGTCCCATGGCCTTGGCCATCGCCGGATCATAGACCAGCCAGTCAGTGTTCCATTGGCAGCCGATGCCGAGTGCGGTTGCCGCCAGCAGCATGGTCTGGCACACAGCACCAGCCGAAAGCTGCTGCTCCCATACGGGGATCTTGGGATGTTCAGCAGCCGCCGACACTACGGCGATGACCACCGGCGCCCGCAACAAAAGCCCGGCGGCGAAGCCCAGCGTGCCCTCGCCATGCTCGGGATGCAGCACCTGCCAGCGCGCCCGCATTACCGCACCGAACCTGGCCCGCGCCTCGCCTTCAAACAGGATGAAACGCCATGGTGTCAGCTTGCCGTGGTCGGGAACGCGCACCGCGCAGTCGAGAATTTCAGAGATCTGTGCGGCGGTTGGCCCAGGTTCGCCCATGGCTTTGACCGAGGCCGATTTGCGGCTGTGCAGGAACGCCAGAATCGAGGAGGTATCATTAAGCTGTGTCATGACCGCCGCACTGTGGCGGCGCCCCCCGGAAAAGGCAATGGTTGCAATTGCAGCAGTGCCGTTAACCCAAAATTAAGGATGCCATTGCCGCAACCCGCCCCCCGTGGTTGTCTGCCCATGCCGGCCGGATGGCTGGGGAGATGAGTAAGGGGACTGCAAACTTGCACGAGCACAGCACCCGTGCAGGACATAACCGCCGCCACCATAGCGCCAGGACGGCGGCAAAGGTGGCGGCGGTTCTTTCTTTTGTCGCGGCAATGGTACTCTTGGGCCCAAGCCTCGCCCACTCCGCCCAGCCCGTGGCAACCGAACTGAGCAGCGCCCCCGATCTGACGCCTGCCGGCCTTGAAGCCGCGGCCAGCCATGACATCGCCATCGAGAATGTCGAACCGGGCCGCGAGGGCCTCAGCCTCTCCGCCAGGCTTACCGACGATGGCGGCCTGATCGAACGCGCCATCACCTGGACCATTTCCAGCCCCGAAGGCCAGATGATCTTTTCCGGCGCCTCGCCTGGTGCCGATGTGGTTGTGCCGCCCGGCGATTACCTTGTCGATATCCGCTATGGCGCCGTGCATCTGGCCAGCACCGTCACCCTGCTTGAGGGCAACCGCCTGATGGTGAGCTATGTGCTCAATGCCGGCGGCATCCGCATCCTGCCCCGAGTCAAGGATATTGGCCTTCCGGCGGCCCGCTCCGAGAGCCGCATCTTCGCCCTTTCGGGCAAACACAAAGGCGCTCTGGTCGCCACCAGTACCTTGCCGGGAGAAATCCTGCGCCTGCCCGAAGGAGATTATCGCGTGGAAAGCAGTTTCGAGACCGGCAATGTCAACGCCGTAGCCGAAGTGCATGTGAAGGCCGGGCGCATGAGTGCGGTGGAGATCGACCACGCCGCGGGCCTCGCCCGTCTGGCCTTCGTCGGCGCCCCCGGCGCCGATGTGCATTGGAGCGTGCAGGAAACGAGCGGCGAGGCGATCCTCTTGTCGGCGGGTCTCACCACCGACATGGTGCTGCGCCCCGGAACCTACACTGCCCGCGCCAGCATCGGTGCCGAAACCCTCACCGCCACCTTCGTTATCAGTGCCGGCGAAACCCGCGACATCATTTTAGGTAACTAAAGCCCTTAACTTATCCCTCCCCCTTGCGGGGAGGGTGGCGCGTAGCGCCGGGTGGGGGCTGTGCCCCGGGCCAAGGCCCCATCCGTCCGCTTCGCGTCCACCTTCCCCACGCATCGCGCGGAGAAGGATGAAAATTCAACTCCGGTTACTATGCTGGCGGCGGAATGAACTCCGTCTCGTCGCCGGGCACGATTGCGAAACGCGCCGTCTTCCAGTCTTCCTTGGCGGCCTCGATGCGTTCTTTCGACGACGACACGAAGTTCCACCAGATGTAGCGCGGCCCATCCATCGGTTCACCGCCGGGCAACATGAGGCGCGCTTTCGTCCGTGCACGGATGGTGATGGCATCTGGCGCTGTGCTGAAGGCAGCGCGCGGCTCACCTCGAAGCCGCCGAGATCGCGGGCCCGTGGAACGATCACCGTTTCGATCAGGTCAGCGGCGCGGGCATCGCCGGGCAGCGGGTCGGGAATATCAAGCAGGGTCATGGCGGCCTCCGTGAGGCTGCAATATGCGGATGAACCTGAGCCAGATCAATCCCGGTTCCGGCAATTACAAGAGGGCGGGACCCGGCGGCCCCGCCCCGGCCATCACTTCTTCTTCATCGCCTTCATGGCGTTGTCCATGTGCTTCACGCAGTCGTCGGTCTTTTTGTCTTTCATGGACATCTTGGCCATGTCCATTTCCTTCATGGCCATCTCGACGTCGTTCTTCATGGCCGGATCGGTATCAGCCTTCATCATTTCATCCATCTTCATCATGGACGCATCGTCACACATCATCATTTCTTCGGCGAAAGCCGGGGCTGTGAGCGCAATACAGAAAAGGCCGGCCGCGGCGAGTGATTTCAACATTTTGAATCTCCTTTAACCAGGACATGATTGCCCTGATTTACACATGGTGACGCGACCGCTCTTAATCAAAACACGAAACCGGGAAGCACGTGTTTGTGATGCGCCATGTCAGGAACCGCTGAACCAATTGTAACCCTGGTCCTCCCAGTAACCGCCGGGATAGTCATTGGTGACGAACATCGCCATAATGTGCTTCGGATTCTTGAACCCGAGTTTGGTCGGCACCCGCAGCTTCATCGGAAATCCGTATTTGCGCGGCAGGGGTTGATCGCGGAAGGTCAGCGCCAGAATGGTCTGCGGATGCAATGCCGTGGCCATGTCGAGGCTCGAATAGTAATTGTCGGCGCACCTAAAACCAACATATCTGGCCGTTGCATCCGCCCCCACCATGCGCAGGAAGTCGCCAAAGGAAACGCCGCCCCATTTGCCGATGGCGCTCCAGCCCTCCACGCAGATGTGACGGGTGATCTGCGACACCTGAGGCAGGGCGCGCAGTCTCTCCAGCGTCCAGCTTTGTTTGTCGGCAATCATGCCGCTCAGCTCCAGGGCAAATCCAGCTTCGGCAACTTCCGGAGCGCGCTGTTCGGTGTAAAAGGCATTGAACGGGAAAGGATCGGTGATGTCACTTTCGGCGTAGACCGGAGCTAACTTACCAGAATTGAAGATCGCTGCCTGGACGCCGTCATTCCAGTGCGACATGGCCGACAGGATGCGGTCGGTCACTGACGGGGCGGTGGCATCACAGCCGGTCAGCATGGTGAGGGCGCCGAGCGACAGGGGCTGTTTGAGAAACAGCCGCCGCCCAGGTTTGAAAAGCGTATCGGGCGCCGCCGCGTGGATTTTCTCAAGAGACATTGATGTTTTCTCCTTTTACCGTGGCAGTGCCCCTGGCCCAGCCGCGAATCATCGGCAGAAACGTGCCCGGCACCAGCAGCACCAGCGCGAGATGTACAACAATGAACGCCGAAATCAGCGCCATGCCTACGAAATGCACCAGGCGTGCCCCCTCATAACCGCCCATCAGTGCAGCGATTTCTTGCATCTGTACCGGCTTCCAGACGCAGAGACCCGATACGACGGTAAGCAAGATGGCCAGCAGCACACCGATATAGGAGGAACGCTGCACCGCATTATAAACGCCAGTCTCATGCGCCAGGCGTCCGCGCAGGACCTTGCCGACGTCACGCAGCACGCTGCCCGGCGACACCGGCAGGAATGCATTGCGAAAGTGCCCGGACGCAAAACCGATGACCAGATAGACCACAAAGTTAAT
>JBKJQD010000335.1:0-16652 GCA_046594125.1 Aestuariivirga sp. | reverse complement strand
TGGCGCCCGTCAACCGCGTTCAAGGACATCATGGCGCAGGCCCTCGTATTTCCCCGCCGCCAGGCCGAAGCCCAGGCGTTCCTCGATGCCAATCCCGCCGTCCGGAGCATCCACCTCATCTGGACCGATATCTGCGGCGTGGCGCGTGGCAAGATACTGCGCCGCGACGAGCTGGTCCCCGCCTGGAGGGACGGCCGCTTCATGCCGATTTCGGCAATGGTTCTCGACGTCACCGGACAGGACGTTCCCGAAACCGGCCTGGTCTTCGACGAGGGTGACCGCGACGTGCTGCTGTGGCCGGTATCCGGAAGCCTGGTCAATATTCCGTGGACGGATGAACCCGCCGCGCAATATCTGGCCTCGGTGTCGGACCTTGACGGCACGCCGCACTACTTCGATCCGCGCAGTGTGCTGGAAAAGATCGTCAACCGCTTCAAGGCCGATCTCAACATGATACCGGTCGGCGCCGTCGAACTCGAATTCTATCTGATGGACCGCGCCTCGGCGCTGGCCGGCAAGCCCATGGCGCCGAAATCGCAGATCAATGAATTCCGGCCGCAGCACTATCAGGCCTACTATCTCCAGGACCTCGATGATTTCGCGCCGTTCTTCAAGGACCTCTATGCCTGCTGTGACGCGCAAGGCCTGCCCGCCAAGACGCTGATTTCGGAATATTCGCCGGGGCAAATGGAAATTGTGCTGCGTCACCGCGCCGATGTGCTGAAAGCCTGCGACGAAGCCATCATGCTGAAGCGCCTGATCAAGGCGGTTGCCGAAAAGCATGGGCTGGCCGCCACCTTCATGGCCAAGCCCTATTCGGCGTGGACCGGCTCCGGCATGCATGTGCATGTGAGCCTCGGCGACGAACAGGGCAACAACCTCTTTGCCACCGAAGACCCGCAATCGAACGAACTCTTGATGCAGGCGGTGGGCGGCCTCAAGGCGGCGATGGCGGAATCGATGCTGATCTTCGCGCCCAACGGCAATTCCTACCGCCGCTTCCGGCGCAATTCCTATGCGCCGGTCTCGGCCAGCTGGGGCATCAACAACCGCACCGTCAGCTTGCGCATTCCGGCTGGCGCCGCCAATGCCTGCCACATCGAGCATCGCCCCAGCGGAGCTGACGCCAATCCCTATCTGGTGATGGCGGCCATTCTGGCGGGCATGCACCACGGCATCACCGGAAAGATCGATCCCGGTAATCCGGTGACTGGCAACGGCTATGAAAAACGCGCCAAATATATTCCCGGCAACTGGTTCGATGCCATCGATGCTTTCTGGAAGGCCTCGATCCTCAAGGAATATTTCGGCAAGAACTTTGTCGATACTTACTGCACACTGAAGGAAGTCGAAGCCGACCGCTTCTACGCCGAACCCACCGCCCGCGACTTCGAATGGTATCTCAGGACCGTATGACGAAAGATCATCCGCACTATCGTCTGAACGGGACGCGCTATGAGATCGCCAACGCCACCCATCCGCCGCCGCCGGGCCTCAACATTCTCACCGATCCATTTCTGCCGGAGCGCGCCAGCCCGGTGCAAGGCTTGGGTGTCGCACTGGCGGCCCGCAGCATTGACCCCACCCGCTTCATTGTGCCTGATGTCGGCCAAAGCATCGCCATTCCCTGAAGGCTTCATCATCATGCTCGATCTCACCACTCACTGGGCAGGCTATCTATCTCTTGCAATCTTCGTTGCGGCCTATGTCCTGGTCATCCTCGAAGAAACAACCGGCATGCGGAAATCGAAGCCGGTGATGATGGCGGCCGGGCTGATCTGGGCGCTGATTGGCATTGCCTATCTTCGCGCCGGCCAAGGCGATGTAGTCCATGACCATGCGGCCCAAATCATCGGGGAGTACGGCGAGCTTTTTCTCTTCCTTCTGGTGGCGATCACCTATGTGAACACACTCGAGGAGCGCCGCGTCTTCGATGTGCTGCGCGCCCGGCTCGTCAACATGGGACTAAGTTACCGGCAATTGTTCTGGATCACCGGGGCCATCGCCTTTCCGCTGTCGGCGGTCCTCGACAATCTCACCACCGCACTCATCATGGGCGCTGTGGTCATGGCGGTAGGTTCCGGATCGCCGCGTTTCGTGGCGCTCGGCTGCATCAACATTGTTGTGGCCGCCAATGCCGGCGGCGCTTTCTCGCCCTTTGGCGACATCACCACGCTGATGGTCTGGCAGAAGGGCAAACTCGGTTTCTTCGAATTCTTCGCCTTGTTCCTGCCCTCGCTTGTCAACTGGCTGATCCCCGCCACCATCCTGCACTTCGCCGTGCCGGCCACGAAGCCGGACCCGCGCACCGACCGGGTGCATCTCAAGCCGGGAGCACGAGGTGTCATCGTCCTTTTCGCGGCGACGATTTTCACGGCGGTGTGCTTCAAGAATTTCCTGCACCTTCCACCTGCCCTGGGCATGATGCTGGGGCTTGGTTACCTGCAGATGTGGTCGTATTTCCTGCAGCGCAAGGGCCACCGCCGTAACGACCATGACATGGTGCTCGACAGCTTTGCCCAGGTGCAGCGCGTCGAGTGGGACACACTGCTGTTCTTCTTCGGCATCATCTTTGCGGTGGGTGGCCTCGGCGTGCTGGGCTATCTGGGCCTTGCCTCGCAGTATCTCTACGCGGACCTCGGCGCGACGTCCGCCAACATCATCATCGGCGCACTCTCGGCTATCGTCGACAACATCCCGCTGATGTATGCGGTTCTGACAATGGACCCGCAAATGCCGGACGGGCAGTGGCTGCTTGTAACCCTCACCTGCGGCGTCGGCGGTTCCATGTTGTCCATCGGTTCAGCGGCGGGCGTGGCCTTGATGGGGCAGGCCAAGGGCATCTATACCTTCGGCAGCCATCTCAAGTGGTCCTGGGCCGTGGCGCTTGGTTATTTCGCCGCGATTGCCGTACACATGGCCATCAACGCCAGCCTGTTCTAATGCCCGTCATCGCCTATTCCTTCTTGCTGCGGCTCATGATGCGGTCGATATAGGCCAGGAACAGCGCTGAAATCACGAAGGCCATATGCATGATGGTGAGCCACATCAGCTTGTCGCTGGTGTATTGTGACGAATTGAGAAAGATCTGCAGCAGGTGGATCGAGGAAATCGCCACGATGGTTGAGGCCACCTTCACTTTGAGCGAACCCGCGTCGATCTTGCCGAGCAGCGATATTTCGGTATCGGCGTTGTCGAAGCGGCTGACGAAATTTTCGTAACCCGAGATGATCACCATGACGATGAGGCTGGCAACGAGTGCCGCATCGATCAGCCCCAGCATCTTGAGAATGGTGTCGGTCTCGTCAAGCATGAAGACTTTGCCGGCGAAGTCCCACAGTTTCTTGCCAAACGACACGGCGTAGAGTGCCAGCCCCGCCGCGAGGCCGAGATAGAACACCACCAGCAGCCAGCGCGATGCCAGGATGATCGATTCGACGAATTGTTCGAGTTTCTTCATGAATTGACCTGCGGTTTGGAATGCCTCCCTGTTAGCGCATTCTGCCGGGGAGGCAAGAGTTCAGCTTTTGCTTGCTCGCGCTCCGGGTTCAGGCTCGGGCCGGTCGTTGCGCGTCTTCCACAGTGAGTAGAGGATGCCCGAGGCCAGCACCGCTATGGTGACGATCAATGACAGGGCCGTGTCGATCTTGACGCCCAATGGCACCAGGAAGATCTTGATGCCAACCAGCACCAGGATCGTTGCCAGCGAAAATTGCAGATACTTGAAACGGTGGATGGCGGCGGCCAGCGCGAAGTAGAGGGCGCGAAGGCCAAGGACCGCGAAGATGTTCGACGTGTAAACGATGAAGGGATCCTGGGTGACCGCGAAGATCGCTGGAACCGAGTCGAGCGCGAAGATCAGATCGACGAACTCCACCATGATCAGCGCCACCAGCAGCGGCGTGATGAAGGTCACCACCTTGCCGGTCTTGCTGTCCGGCAGCCTCACCGTGAACTTCTCGCCGTGAAGCTCGTCTGTCACGCGGAAATGCCGTTTGATCCATCTCAAGATGGCATTGTCCTCGATGGACGGTTTCTCATGCGAGACCTTGAACATCTTGAGGCCGGTGAAGACCAGGAAGGCGCCGAACACGAAGAGAATCCATGAGAACGATATGACCAGCGCCACTCCCACGCCGATCAGCACCGCCCGGAGCAGGATGACGCCGATGATGCCCCAGAACAGCACCCGGTGTTGATAGATGCGCGGGATGCCGAGAAAACCGAAAACCGTGGCGATGACGAAGATATTATCCATCGCCAGCGACTGCTCGATGAGATAGCCCGTAAAGAACTCCAGGCCGGGCTGCGCGCCCCTCGCCCACCACACCCAAGCGCCAAAGGCAAAGGCGATGGCCATATAACCAGCATAGAGAATGAAACTCTCTTTGGCCTCGATCTCTTTTTGCCCCTTGTGCAGGAATCCCAAGTCAAAAACCAGAAGGCCCACTACAATTGTGGCGAAGGCCACCCAGAAAAATGCCGGGGTTCCGAGAACGTCTGCGTATAGCGCCGCCTGGATCAATTCCATTGCCGGACCCCTTGTGTATGGTTGTCATCAGGCGGCTCCGACATCGCAAGGGGGAACCTCGCCAGAGGGACCCGGCGCCGCTTTTTCGAAATAGGTGCAATTGCGGCAAGTTCAAGCCCCCCTCTTCGAGAAATCGGCTAGATTGCGGCGGCGGAGGATTCGATGCGATCAACCAGAGCCATCCACGTCGTCAATTGCCATGCCGAGGGCGAAGTGGGCGATGTCATCGTCGGCGGCGTGGCGCCGCCCCCCGGCGCCACCCTCTGGGAGCAGTCGCGCTTCATTGCCGCTGACGGCAAGCTCCGCGCCTTCGTGCTGAACGAGCCGCGCGGCGGCGTCTTCCGCCATGTGAACCTGCTGGTGCCGCCCAAGGATCCGCGCGCCGACATGGGCTTCATCATCATGGAGCCCGAGGACACGCCGCCCATGTCGGGTTCCAACTGCATCTGCGTGGCAACCGTCTTGCTCGATACCGGCATCATCGCCATGACCGAGCCTGAAACCCGCCTCGTGCTCGAGGCGCCAGCAGGCCTGGTCGAAATCACCGCCGCGTGCAGCAATGGCAAGGCGCAGTCGATCACGCTCCGCAATGTCCCCGCCTTCGCCGGCCGCATCGCCGTGCCGCTCGAGGTCGAAGGCCTCGGCACCATCACCGTCGATACGGCCTTCGGCGGCGACAGCTTCGTCATGGCCGATGCGAAATCACTGGGCTTTGCCATCACTCCGGACGAGGCCCGCGACATCGCCGTGGTTGGCCGCAAGATCGTCAAGGCCGGCAATGAGCAACTGGGCTTCAGCCATCCCGATCTTCCCGGCTGGACGCACTTCTCATTTGCTTTCATCACCGGGGAACTGGAGACCGTCGACGGCTGCCTGTCGAGCCGCAATGCCTGTGTGGTGAAGCCCGGCAAGATTGACCGCTCGCCCACCGGCACCGGCTGCTCGGCATTGATGGCGGTGCTGCATGCCAAGGGCCTGATGCGCGAGGACGAGCGCTACATCGGCCGCTCGATCATCGAAAGCCGCTTCATCGGCGCGATTGCGGCAACCACCACGGTAGGCAACCACGCCGCCATCATCCCCACCATCACCGGCCGCGCCTGGATCACCGGAAACTCCACCTTGATGCTCGATCCCGCCGACCCGTGGCCCGATGGTTACAGGATATCCGACACTTGGCCCCTGGATGCGCAATCATGAACATCACCGAAGTTCCCGTTACCTGTCTCGTCGACTGCAAGGACAAGCTCGGCGAGGGCTGCTTCTGGGACGCGGAGACGCAATGCCTGTGGTGGCTTGATGTCATCCTGCCGTCCAGCATTCATCGCCTGCAAGTGGCCAGCGGTGATTATCGCCGCTGGCAATTTTCCGAGATGGTCACCGCCATGGCCAAACGCCGCGATGGCACGCTGATCGTTGGCTCGGCCAGGGGCATCAACATTTTTGATCCGCAAACCGGCGCCTTGACACCGCTGCGCCAGCTTGAACCAGAGAAGCCCGGCAATCGCGGCAATGACGGCGCCTGTGATGCCAAAGGCCGCTTGTGGTTCGGCACCATGATGAACAATGTCGGCGAAGGTGGCGCTGACCTGCCGATCAGCGCCGCAACCGGGACGCTGTTCCGCATTGGTGCCGATGGTACGGCAACCGCCATGGAACACTCGATCGGCGTCTCCAACGGCCCCTGCTGGTCGCCCGACAATCGCATATTCTACTTTACTGACTCCAGGGCGCAGATCATCTGGGCCTATGACTTCGATCTCGAAGCGGGAACCATCACCAACCGCCGCGTGCTGAATGACTCGAAGGACTTCGGTTATCCCGACGGCGCAACGGTAGACCGCGACGGTTTCCTGTGGAGCGCCCGCTGGGAAGGTTCTTGCGTGTTGCGCATAGATCCGAAGGGCCGCATCGACCGCGTCGTGCCGATGCCCGCCAAACGTGTCACCAATGTCTGCTTTGGCGGCGCCAGGCTCGACACGCTTTATGTGACGACCTCGCGCCTGCATGTCGATGCGGACCACCTCCGCCGTCAGCCGCTGCAGGGCGGACTCTTCTGCTTCAACCCCGGTGTCACAGGCTTTGAAAAACACGCTTTCGCGGGCTAGAAGAACCCGCTATTTGTCATACAATAAAACCCGCCCAAAAGGGAGACCCGCACATGAACCTCGTTCAGCTCAAAGACCTGAAGGGCAAACGCCGTGTCGGCCTTGTCGATGGCGGAAACGTCGTGCTGCTGAAGCGCGTGGCGAGCACCATCGATCTGGCGAAGCTCGCCGTAAAGGAGGGCAAGAAGCTCTCCGTCATGGCCGGAAGCCTCGCCTCCGGCGCCACGGAAGATTACGCCAAGGCCCTCAAGGACTGCCGTGTGTTATCGCCGGTCGATCATCCCGATCCGGCCCACTGCATCATCACCGGCACCGGCTTGACGCATCTGGGTTCCGCCGCTGCCCGCGACGGCATGCACAAGAAGCTGGCGGGCACCACTGACGAACTCACCGACAGCCTCAAGATGTTCAAGATGGGTCTTGAGGGCGGCAAGCCCGCATCGAAGTCAGAAGCGGGTGTACAGCCCGAATGGTTCTACAAGGGTGATGGCTCATGGCTCGTCGGCCCCGGCCAGCCGCTGCCCAAGCCTGCTTTCGCGCTCGACGGCGGTGAGGAGCCGGAACTGGCTGGCCTCTATCTCATCGACGACAAAGGCCGCCCGCTGCGCTTAGGGTTTGCGCTCGGCAATGAATATTCCGATCACGTCACCGAACGGCAGAACTATCTCTATCTCGCCCACTCCAAGCTGCGCCACTCGGCCATCGGGCCTGAGATGATCATGGGCGCACCGCCTACCAGCGTCGAAGGCATGAGCCGCATCACTCGCAAGGGCAAGACCATCTGGGAGAAATCTTTCCTCACCGGCGAGGCCAACATGTCCCACACTCTGGCTAATCTCGAATACCATCATTTCAAGTATGACGGCTTCCGCAGGCCGGGCGATCTGCACATCCACTATTTCGGAACGGCGACACTGTCGATTGCCGATGGCATCAAGCCGGAGGATGGGGATGTTTTCGAAATCTCCGCCCCGGCCTTCGGTGCGCCTTTGCGCAATCCGTTGAAGGATGTTCCCGCCCGCCACAAGCCGGGCAGCGTCAAGGCGCTGTGAGGCGATGGCGCCTGCCTTCATCGCACTCGACTGGGGCACGACATCGTTCCGCGCCTATGTGGTGGACAGCACCGTACGCGTTCTCGAAACGGTCTCGGCTCCGGAAGGCATTCTTTCGGTGGGCGATGGGAACTTCGAAGCCGCTCTCGAACGCCACATCGGTGGCTGGGACAAGGCCTTGCCGGTCATGGCGGCGGGTATGATCACCTCGCGCCAGGGCTGGATTGAACTGCCCTATGTCCCCTGTCCCGCCAGTGCCGCGGACCTGGCAAAGGTTCTGCACCACCACACCACGGCTTCAGGCCGCCGTATCGCCTTCGCGACCGGCCTCAGCTACCGCTCGCCCGATGGCGTTCCCGACGTGATGCGCAGCGAGGAGACCCAGGTCTTCGGTTCACTCGGGTCAGGCATCAGCCATTTCGTGACGCCGGGCACCCATTCGAAATGGATCACCGTGGACGGCGAACGCATCGGCCAGTTCACTACCTATGTCCCCGGCGAAGTCTTCGCCGCACTGAAGAACCATACGATACTCGGACGCCTGATGCAGGATGGTCCCGATGACGAGGAGGCCTTCGCGCGCGGTGTGCGGGCCGCATTGGCCGACCCGGCGGGCTTCCTGCACCGCATCTTCTCGGCGCGTTCGCTTGGCCTCTTCGGCGAGATCGCACCAGAATCGATCGCTTCATATCTCTCGGGCCAAGTCATCGGCACCGAAGTGGCCCATGCCATCCGCGACAACCCGCGCCATGCCGAATATGCCGTGCTGGCCTCGCAAGGCATTGGCGGGCGCTATGTGAAAGCCATCGAACTGGCAGGCCTCAAGGTGCGCTACGGCGATCCCGAAGCCATCGTCAAAGGTCTCGCCATCATCGCCCGCCATGCCGGACTGATCCCATGAATTTCGAAGACGCAGCAAGCCAATGCGGCATCATCGCCATCCTGCGCGGTGTTGCACCAGAAGAAGCCGTCGCCATCGGTGAAGCCCTGCATGGCGCCGGCATACGTGTCGTCGAAGTGCCGCTCAATTCGCCCGATCCCTTCACCTCCATCGCCAGACTGGCAGACGCCTTCAGGGGGCGGCTCATCGTCGGTGCCGGCACCGTGCTCGATGTCGCAAACGTCGACAAGCTGAAAGCCAGCAGGGGCGAAATCTCCGTATCGCCCGATTGCAATCCCGCCGTGATCGCCAGGGCCATCGCCCAGGGCCTGGTGCCGCTGCCCGGCGTCTTCACGCCCACCGAGGCTTTCGCCGCCATCCGCGCCGGTGCCACGCACCTCAAGCTGTTTCCAGCCGAGGCCGCCAGCCCGGTCACCGTTAAGGCGTGGAAGGCCGTGCTGCCGAAACACGTAAAGGTCTACGCCGTGGGCGGCGTGACACCCTCCAACATGCAGGCCTGGTCCGATGCCGGCTGTTCGGGCTTTGGCATCGGCTCCAATATTTACAAACCCGGCATGACCGCCGATGATGTGGCGATTGCGGCGGCAGGCTTCACCGCCGCGTGGCAGGCATTGAAGAGGAACTGAGTTATGAAAGTTGCAGTGGTAACTGGTGCCGGTTCCGGCATTGGAAAGGCGGTGGCCCAGGCCTTCGGGCGCGATGGCTATGGCGTGGTTCTGGCTGGACGCCGTGCTGATGCGCTGAACACCGTCGCCGCCTCGATTGGCGCCAACGCACTGGCTGTGGCCACCGATGTGACCGATCCCAAATCCGTCGCCGCCCTCTTTGCCGCCGCCAAACAAAAATTCGGCCGTGTCGATGTGGTGTTCAACAATGCCGGCACCGGTGCGCCCGGCACTATCAATCTCGAGGACTTGACCATCGAGCAATGGAAGAGCGTGGTGGATACCAATCTCTCCGGCGTCTTTTACTGCATGCAGGAAGCCTTCCGCATCATGAAGGCGCAGACCCCGATGGGCGGCCGCATCATCAACAACGGCTCGATCTCGGCCCACGCGCCGCGCCCCAACTCGGCGCCCTATACCTCGACCAAGCACGCCGTCACCGGCCTCACCAAGTCAGGCTCGCTCGATGGCCGCAAGTATGACATCGCGGTGGGCCAGATCGACATCGGCAATGCCGGCACCGACATGACCGAAAAAATGAAAACCGGCATGCCCCAGGCCAACGGTTCGATGGCGCCGGAACCAACCATGGATGTGGAAAACGTCGCCAGGACGGTACTCTACATGGCCTCGCTGCCGCTCGATGCCAATGTCCAGTTCGTGACGGTGATGGCCACCAAGATGCCCTTTATCGGGCGCGGCTGAGAGCCTTCAGTTCCCGTCTTCCGGCAAGACCGGCATGGGATGCACATCTATGCCTTCCTCGATGAGGGAGCGGGCATCTTCCGCCGTGGCCTCGCCATAGATGCCGCGCTTCTCGGCCTCGGCATAATGGATCTTGCGCGCCTCTTCGGCAAACCTGTTGCCGACATTTTCGGCATTGGCTTCGACCTGTTTGCGCATGTTCCGCATCATGTCCATCATCATGCGCAGGCGCGGATCAACCGAGCCAGACGCCATCTTTTGCGGGGCTTGATCCTTGCTGTTGGCCTTGGCCGGAATGCCGGGCGCCATCAGTGCTTTTTGTACTTTCACCGAACCGCAAAGCGCGCAAGACACCAAACCGCGCTCGGCCTGCTGGTCATAGGCGGCGCTGTCGCGGAACCAGCCATCGAAGTCATGGCCTTTCTCGCAGATGAGGTCGTAGCGGATCATGTCTACTAGCTAGCAACGCCGACGGGCGGATTCAAGACGTTAAGGCTGAAGGGCCGTCCGTGCTCCAGCGCCGGAATGCGCCGCCGGGCATCGGCCACTTCACGCATGTCGATATCCGCCATCAGCACCTCCGGTTCGGTTCCGCCCTCCGCCAGTACATCGCCCCACGGCGACACGGCCAGCGAATGGCCATAGGTTTCGCGGCCGCTTTCGTGACACCCGCCCTGGGCCGCCGCCAGGATAAAGCTTCCAGTCTCGATGGCCCTGGCCCTCAGCAGCACATGCCAGTGGGCCTGCCCCGTCGGCACCGTGAAGGCCGATGGCACCGTGAAAAATCCTGCGCCCGACTTTGCTAACGAGCGGTAAAGAGCCGGAAACCGCATGTCGTAACAGATGGTCATGCCAAGGGGGCCAAGCGCTGTATCCGCCAGCACGGATTTACTGCCGCCGGCATAGGCATGGGATTCGCGCCAAGTCTCGCCCGTCGCCAGGTCGACGTCAAAAAGATGTATCTTGTCGTAACGTGCCGCGATGGCGCCAGTGGGCGACAGCAGCAGCGAGCGGTTCAGCAGTTTCTCGCCATCACCCTTGAGCGCCAGTGAGCCGATATTGAGCCAGATGCCCAGTTCCCCGGCCAGTGTTGCGAACCTCGCAACACTCTCGTCTTCATTCTCGAAGCGCACCAGCGATCTGAGCCGGGGACGGTCAGGCTCGAGAATATTGGTCATTTCCGGCGTGGTGACAAAGACCGCACCCCTGGCATGGGCGCCACGGATAAGATCACTGGCATCGGCAATATTGCGGGCCATGTCGCGGCCCGAGCGCATCTGCACGAGTCCGATGCGATGGCTCACGCTGGCACGAGCAGGGGATCAAGCCCGCCACGGCGGTCGAGGTCATACAGCTCATCGCTGCCGCCGACATGGGTTTCGCCAATGAAGATTTGCGGCACGCTGCGCTGGCCATGGGCACGCAGCGTCATGCGCTGGCGTTCGCCGCCATCGCGCACGTCGATTTCCTCAAAGCTTGCACCCTTCTTTTTCAGCAGCGCCTTGGCTGAGTGGCAATAGGGGCACCAGGGCGTGGTGTAGATGGTGATTTTGGGTTGCGCCGTCATGATGACATCAAATATGGATTTTTGCCGGTTCGAGGACAAGGGCAAAGGTCAGGACATCGATCTGCGCGGCACCAGCCTCACGCATGACGGCGGCGCAGGCCTCAGCCGTGGCGCCGGTGGTGCGCACGTCGTCAATGAGCAGCACCCGCTTGGCCGCCAGGGCGCCAGCTTGTCCCCCGGCCACGGCAAATGCGCCCCGCACATTCTTGCGCCGGGCAGCCTCGTCAAGGCCCACCTGGGTAGGTGTTGCCCGTTGCCGGAGCAGAATATCGGGGCGGTATGACTTGCCCGCCACCCTGGCAATGGCCTGCGCCAGGAAGGCCGATTGATTGAAGCGGCGCTTCCACAGGCGCCAGCGATGCAAGGGAACGGGCACGATGACATCGGCATCGCCGATCAGGCCGCGTCCCGCCCGCGCCATCATGCGGGCCATGAGCAGACCCGATTCCTGCCGGTCCTGGTATTTCAGGCTATGGATGAGCGGCCGTGACGCCGCGTCGAATGCTGCCGCCGCCCGCGACCTGTCCCAGGCGGGAGCCAGCGCCAAGGCCGCCGCACTCACAGCACCCGGCCCCATGTCATAGGCAAAGGGCGTGCCCATCACATTGCACACCGGTTCGTCGAGATGGGCGATGCCGCTCCAGCACGGCACGCACAGGCTGGCTGGCTGATTGAGCGGCGCGCGGCACAGCAGGCACTGACTGGGGGTCAGCACATCCACCACACCGCGCCATGCAAGGGCCGGCAGTCCGGCCAGATCGATCCGCATGCCGCCATGCTAGCACAGGCTTCCGCAAACATGGATTCGCGCCTCTATTTGGTTTAACAGCAGCGCAAACGGAGTGACCTTGCCCATGAAATTCTCGCAGCCCGACCTCGACCGCCTGTCGTCGATCCTCAGCCTTGCCGCCGAACGCGAAATCATGCCGCGCTTCCGCGCACTTGGCAATGACGGCATCCGCGAGAAGACTGGCGCACTCGATCTGGTGACCGATGCCGACGAGCAGGCCGAATGGCTGATCCGCGACGAATGCGCCAAGGCCTTTCCCAAGGCACTGTTCGTCGGCGAGGAATCGGTGGCGCGTGATCCCGCCCTGCTCGATCGTATCAAGGGTGCTGATCTGGTTATCATCGTCGATCCCGTGGATGGCACCAGCAACTTCGCCTGGGGCCTGCCGCTGTTCGGCGTCATGGCCTCGGTGGTGGCGCAAGGCGAAACGATTGCCGGCCTGATCTACGATCCAGTAGGCCGCGACTGGCACAAGGCTCTGAAGGGCGTTGGCGCCTGGGCCGAAAGCGCCTCGGGCCAATCGCGCGACCTGCGCGTGGCCGCCCCCGCACCCCTGTCGGAGATGACCGGCCTCAGTTCCTGGTACCAGTTGCCCGAACCGCAGCGCTCCGCGACTGTCACCAAGCTCGCCAAGACCAAGGCCACTTTCAACTACCGCTGTGCCGCCTATGAATATCGCCTGGTCGCCGAAGGCCTTTGCCACTTTTCCCTGCATGCCAAGATGATGCCATGGGACCATGCGGCAGGCGTGCTGATCCATGCCGAGGCCGGCGGCTATTCGGCCTTCTTCGATGGCACACCTTATTCGGCGGCGCGTCACGAGGGCGGCATCATTTCCGCACCCGACCGTGAAACCTGGGAGCTGCTCAAGTCCGAGCTGCTCGGCTGATGCCGGAGCCAGGCCAGATTTTCGACCGCAAACTCTATGTGGAACGGTTGCGGCGCAAGCACCTGGCTGAGCCCAACGTCCTGACACGCAGCATTGCCGAGGAACTGGCCGAGCGCCTCGATCTCATCACCCGCGGCTTCGAACAGGCCGCCGTCATCGCCGCCGAACCGCAAGCCATCGCCCAGCGCCTGCGCGACACCGGCAAGGTGAAGGACATCATCGCACTCGCGCCGCCGGGCGACGAAGTCCTGAAACTCGAACCTAATTCCAGGGACGCCATCTTCAGCATCCTCGATCTGCAATCGGCCAACGACGTGCCCGGGCTGCTCATCCAGATGCGCCGCGCCCTGAAGCCCGATGGCTTGCTGCTCGCTTGTCTCTTTGCTGGCGACACGCTCACCGAGCTGCGCCAGTCCTGGCTCGCGGCGGAAGCAAAAGTCAGCGGCGGCGCCACACCACGGGTGGCGCCGATGATCGATGTCCGCGAGTTGGGCGCCCTTCTCCAGCGCGGCGGCTTTGCACTCCCCGTAGCCGACCTCGACCGCACCACGGTGCGCTATGCCGATGCCATAGCGCTCATCCACGAGATCAGCGCGCTGGGCCTGTCCAACATCATGACCGGCCGCTCGCGGCAATTCGTCTCCAGGCGCCTGCTTGGCGCGGCCATCGCCCACTACCACGACAATTTCGCCGATGACGATGGCCGCATCCGCGCCACCCTCGACGTCGCCTGGCTCACCGCCTGGAGCCCGCACGAAAGCCAGCAGCAGCCGCTCAAACCCGGCAGCGCCAAGGCCCGCCTCGCCGACGCGCTGAAGGTCAGCGAAACCAAACTGTGAACCAAGTTACAGCCACGGGGTAAGCGCCGTATTACCTTTGCGGCAGGCAATGCGCGAGGAGTCCATCATGGCCAAGCAACCGCCCGCTATCCAATTGTCTCAAATCGCTCCAACCCACATCGTGCTGTTCCGGCAAGTGTCCGAAAAAAATGTCGGCACCATGCGGGCCGCGTTGAATATCGAGACCCGCCGTTCCAGCGAAAACGTCAAGGGCATGCAGGGCATCACGGCCTTGGGCCGCGACCACACGCAGTCAGCGAAAGTCTTTCACGATCTCGGCGTCGGCGCCGCCACCATGACCGACGCGCAAGCCGAAAAGATGCAACAGCGCGATGACGTGGAAGCGGTATTCCCCAATGAAATCCGCAAGATTCCGCGGCCGGTAAGCAACCTTGCGGCGGCGCAGGGCAACATCAGTGCCGCCGGTGAACGCTATGACTACCTGCGCGGCCTGCGTGACGGTATCGACGCAGCACTGCAAAGCCTGTCGGGCGAACAGGTCAGTCTGGCTCGCCTGCAGAAACCAAGCGCAGCCGCCGTGGCGCGTTTCTCCGATACCTCGGCACTCACCTGGGGTCTTCAGGCCATCGGCCTTTCCAACGCATCCGCATATACCGGCAAAGGCATCAAGGTCGCCGTTCTCGATACCGGTTTCGACACCAATCATCCGGATTTCCGCAACCGCGTCGCCGAGGGCCGCAATGGCAAGTCCTTTGTGCCGAATGAAACCATCGACCAGCTTGACAGTCATTCGCACGGCATGCATTGCGCCGGCACCATCGCTGGCCCCGCGGCGGGAGGCGGGCTGCGCCGCTATGGTGTGGCGCCTGATGCCGACCTGCTGATCGGCAAGGTGCTCGACAGCACCGGCAGCGGCTTCGACGACTGGATTCTGTCGGGCATTCAATGGGCGTCGGACATGGGTGCTCGCATTATCTCCATGAGCCTCGGTTCGGAGCGTGCGGCAAATGAGCCGTTCAGCCCCGTGTACGAGCGTGTCGCCGAACGTCTGCTTCAAGCAAAGCCCGGCGCCATCTTTATCGCCGCCGCCGGAAACGAAAGCGACCGGCCGGGCAGGATCGCGCCGGTCGGCAACCCTGCCGCCTGCCCGTCGATCCTCTCCGTGGCAGCGGTTGATCGCGATATCCGCGTCGCCTGGTTCAGCTGCGGCCAGGTGGACGGCATTGGCGAAATCGACCTCGCCGCCCCCGGTGTCGATGTCTATTCCTCAATCGCCGGCGGCTATGGCATGCTGAGCGGCACCTCCATGGCAACGCCCCACGTGTCGGGGATTGCAGCGGCGATGCTGAGTGCCAACCCTGAAATGAGCGCCAGCGAATTGTGGGACACGCTGAAGACCAGCTGCAAGCCCTTGGGCCAGCCGAGCGATTTTGGCGCTGGCCTCGCCCAGATCACCGGCTGATGGCGCCGTGACAATCTGGCCAGCCCGGCCTATAGTGCCTGCATGAAAGCGTCCGAAAAAATTCTCGTCCATGTCGGGGTTGATTCTGTCCTCCAGCGCAAGCTGGAGGACGGCGGTGAAAAGGCTGTCAGCGCCTGCGCCAAGGCGATGGGCCTGAGCGCCGTCAACGCCGAGCGCCTGCGCACCTTCGGCATCATCACGGGCCAAGTCCATACGGACGCCGTCGATGCCCTGCGCAAACGTGACGGCGTGTCCTTCGTCGAAACCGACAAGGTTCAAAAAGCGATCTGATACCAACGGCCCTGAACATTGACCGTTGCCGACGAGCGGGCTGTTTGTCGTCGGCGAAGAACCGCCAAGCTTCGCAGGTCTTTTCGACGATGTCGTCGTAGCTGTCGGACACGGTGTTGGCCAGTTTGTTGCCGCGCGGGTCGTCCCAGATATTTTCGGCGGGATCGAGCTCGGGCGCCTAAGGCGGCAGGGGAATGAGGGCGATGTTGTCCGGCACCACGACGGCAGCGGCGGTCGCGTGGCGCCCTGCGGCGGGTTCCGCGCCTAGCCCAGACACGGATCAGCGTACCTTGCTGGCCGCTGGCGTCACCGTGTTGGGGCCGGCACCGGCGCCGATTGCCCTGGTGCGCGGCAGGCACCGCTGGCGCTTTCTGGTGAAGGCGGGCCGCGAGGTGAACATCCAGGGCTATTTGCGCGAATGGCTGAAGGACGTGAAGCCGAAAGGTTCGCTGGCGCTGCAAGTGGATGTGGACCCGTATGATTTTTTGTGAGGAGGCGGGCCCCTCACTTGGCGCGTTCCGCGCCAGGTGAGGGGATGTCAGCGGGAGAACCGCCATTCCATGCGGTTGCGGTATGTTTCGCCGGGGCGGAGGACGGCTGACGGGAAGTTGGCGTGGTTTGGGGCGTCGGGGAAGTTTTGCGGTTCGATGGCGATGGCGGCGGATTGTTTGAGTGGACCGTTGCGGCCGGGCATGCCCTCATTCCAGTGCAACGCCGTATAGGCCTGCATGCCAGCTTCAGTGGTCCACACTTCCATGCGGCGGCCCGATACCGGGTCGGCCAGCGTAAGACCATGGCGCAGGTTTCCGCGCTGGCCGTTCAGCACCCAGCAATTGTCGAAGAATTCGCCGACGATCTTCCGTGTACGGAAGTCTTGACACGCGCCCTCCA